>NZ_JBEZHK010000023.1:0-103064 GCF_040650555.1 Streptomyces sp. NPDC048664
CCGACCCCTCCGGCACCCCCACCACCGCACGCTCCAACAACTCCGCACCCTCCAACAGCACGAGCTCCGTGTCGATGCCGGCCGGGATCTTGATCTGCGCGTGGTGCCGCCAGGTGGCGACGGGGTCGCCCCAGGCCTCCACGCTGTAGGTCCACAGGCCCTCGGTGGGCGCGCTCACGGTGGCGCCCCAGCGGTCGGTCCCGGGGGCGAGTTCGCGCATCGGGATCCAGGGGCCGGGGCGGCCCTCGGGATCCCTGAGGACGACGTTCGCGCCGACGGCGTCGTGGCCCTCGCGGAACACGGTCGCGGAGATCTCGAACTCCTCGTCGACGACCGCCTTGGCCGGGCGGCGGCCCTCGAGGACGACGGGGCGTACGTCGAGTACGGGAATCCGGCCGACCGCGGTGTCCACCGGGGCGGGCGGGGTGGTGCGGGGGCCCGCGGACGGGTTCCGCGGTGCGGGTGTCACGGTGTCGGTCTCCCGTTCGAGGGAGGTGCCGGTGCCGGTCGCCAGGTGTCCGGGCGAGTAGTGCTTCGGGGGCATGACCGCTCCTGTCCGCTGCAACGTGGGTGGCGGATCGGGGTGTCGGGAGTTGAGCCTGAAGGGGTACCGGAGGAGCCTGCCCACTCGATGCGGGTGGGCATTCCGGCACTTTGTTAACTACTCACGCGTATGTCTACCTTCAAGACCGGCCGCGTCCGGAACGGCTCAAAGGACCGGCCTGACCACAGGCGTGCGAGGCCGGTAAGAGTACGCGTGTCCGGTTAATTCTTGTTTACGCGTGCGCGCTGCGAAGGCGCGACACGCTTGCCTCGTCCGGCGAGGTCAGGAACGGTCAGGAACCGCCCACGTACAGCAGTTTGTTGGGTGAGCCGGCGCCCGCGTCCCGGACCTTTCCGGTCACCACCCGCCGGACCAGCGCGCGACTCACCTGGGCCGGGGTCGCCTCGGGGTGGGCGCCGAGGTAGAGGGCGGCGGCGCCCGCCGCGTGCGGGGCTGCCATCGACGTGCCGGACAGGGTGGCCGTGGCGGTGTCGCTCGCCGCGGAGTCCGAGGTGATCGCGACGCCGGGCGCGAACAGGTCCACCTGGGGGCCCCAGTTGGAGAACCGAGCCCGGGCGTCGGCGCGGTCGACGGCACCGACCGTGAGGGCCTGGACGACGCGGCCGGGGGAGTACGGGGCGGCGGAGTGGTCGCCGTTGCCCGCGGCGACCACGTAGGTGACGCCGGAGGCGATGGAGGCGCGCACCGCGGCGTCCAGGCGCGCGTCCGCGTGACCGGCCAGGCTCAGGTTCGCCACGGCGGGCTTGTGGGCGTGCCGCGTCACCCAGTCGATGCCCGCGATGACCTGGGCGGTGGTGCCCGCGCCGTGGTCGTCCAGGACGCGTACGGCGACGACCTTCGCCCGCTTGGCGACGCCGTACCTGCCGCCCGCGATGGTTCCGGCCACATGGGTGCCGTGGCCGTCGCGGTCGTCGGCGGTGCGGTCGCCGTCGACGAAGTCCCAGCCGTAGCTCGCCCGGCCGCCGAAGTCCCGGTGCGAGACGCGGACACCGGTGTCGATGACGTACACCGTCACCCCCGCCCCGGCCGCCGTGTCCTTCGGCCAGGTGTAGTCCCGGTCGAGCGGCAGGGCGCGCTGGTCGACGCGGTCCAGGCCCCAGGAGGGCGGGTCCTCCTGGGCGCCCGCCGACGCGACCCGGGTGTCCTGGGCCACCGCGGCCACCCGGGGGTCCGCCGCCAGGCGCCGGGCCCGCCGCTCGTCCGCGTGGATCGCGTAGCCGTTCAGCGCACTGCGGTAGAGATGGCTGATTCCCACCCCGTACCGTCGGGCGAACTCCGCGCCGAGCGCCGGTGAGGCCCTCACCCCGGCCCTGAGGGTGACGAGGTAGCTGCCGCTGACGGATCCGGGCGCCCCGGCGCCGAGCACTGCCCCCTCCCCGGCGGCCCGGGAGGGCGCCGCGGGGGCTGAGAGCGCCAGGAGCGCGCAGACCGCGAGGAGGACGTGGACGGCCCGGTGCCCGTACCGGCCGGGCGTCCGTCTCCTCGTCCGTCTTCCCGTCCGTGTCATGGCCCGTGTCCCCTCCTCGGTCGCACCGACCCGGGCCCGACCCGGCCGTCCGCCCCCGGGGGAAGCCTCTCGTGCCGCCGCGAATCCCGACAAGGCCGCCGGAGCGGGCGGAATCAGCCATACCGGCTATGCCCGCCATGTAAAGGTTGCGTAGTATTTCGGACAGGGGCCGGCGATGTCCGGCGGGCGCCCCGGCGGCCTCCGAAGCGGTGTGGCCTGGCCCGACAGCCCGTCCGCCCCTTGAGGACAGGTCCGTTCGGGCCGGCGCGGCGGCCGTCCGCGGGCGATGGCTCCCGGAGGGGGCGTCACACTCCCGCATGTGGACGAACCCGGCGATGAGGGACCCCGGCGGCGTACCGTCGTGGATGTCACGCCGCGTACGTCCTCCGTGAAGGTGGAACTCGTGAAGGCCATCCGCAGGTTCACCGTACGTCCCGTCCTCCCCGAAGCCCTTCACCCGCTCAGCGACCTCGCGCGCAATCTGCGCTGGTCGTGGCATGCGGAGACCCGAGACCTCTTCCAGTCCGTCGACCCCGCCCGCTGGGCCGCCTCGGGCGGTGACCCGGTGCGGCTGCTGGGCAGCGTGCCCCCGGCCCGGCTCCTGGAACTGGCCGGGGACCGCCGCTTCCTGCGCCGCCTCGGCGCGGTCGCCGACGACCTGGCCGACTACCTGAGCGGTGAGCGCTGGTACCAGTCGCACGCCACGGGCGCCGACCTCCCGGCCGCCGTCGCCTACTTCTCACCCGAGTTCGGCATCACGGCGGCGTTGCCGCAGTACTCCGGCGGCCTCGGCATCCTCGCCGGAGACCACCTGAAGGCGGCCAGCGACCTGGGTGTCCCGCTCATCGGCGTCGGACTGCTCTACCGGCACGGCTACTTCCGCCAGACCCTGTCCCGGGACGGCTGGCAGCAGGAGCACTATCCGGTGCTCGACCCGAACGAACTCCCCCTCGCACCCCTGCGCGAACCCGACGGCGCCCACGCGCGCCTCTCCCTCGCGCTGCCCGGCGGACGCAGGCTGGGAGCCCACATCTGGCTCGCCCAGGTGGGCCGGGTCCCGCTGCTCATGCTCGACTCCGACGTGGACGACAACGACCTCGGCGAACGGGGCGTCACCGACCGGCTGTACGGGGGCGGCAGCGAGCACCGGCTGAAGCAGGAGATGCTGCTCGGCATCGGAGGGGTGCGCGCGGTGCGCGCGTACTGCCGGCTGACCGGGCATCCCGAGCCGGAGGTGTTTCACACCAACGAGGGACATGCGGGCTTCCTGGGACTGGAACGCATCGCCGAGCTGTGCGCCGACGGCCTCGACTTCGACTCCGCCCTGGAGGCGGTGCGGGCCGGCACGGTCTTCACCACCCACACCCCCGTCCCCGCCGGCATCGACCGCTTCGACCGGGAACTGGTGGCCCGCCACTTCGGCCCCGAGGGGGAGCTGGGGGACCTCCCCGTGGACCGGATCCTGCGGCTCGGCACGGAGACCTACCCGGGCGGCGAGCCCAGCCTGTTCAACATGGCGGTGATGGGCCTCAGGCTCGGTCAGCGCGCCAACGGCGTGTCCCTGCTGCACGGCAAGGTCAGCCGCCAGATGTTCTCCGGGCTGTGGCCCGGCTTCGACGCCGACGAGGTGCCGATCACCTCCGTGACCAACGGCGTGCACGCACCCACCTGGGTGGCCCCGGAGGTGCTGCGCCTGGGCGCCCGCCAGATCGGCGCGGAACGCACCGAGCAGGCGCTCTCGGTGGGCGGAAGCGACCGCTGGGACGCCCTCGCGGACATCCCCGACCAGGAGATCTGGGATCTGCGCCGGGTCCTGCGCGAGCAGCTGGTGCTGGAGGTGCGCGGCCGCCTGTACGCCTCCTGGCGGCAGCGCGGCGCGGGTGCGGCCGAACTGGGCTGGATCGACGGGGTGCTGGACCCGGACGTCCTGACGATCGGCTTCGCCCGGCGCGTACCGTCGTACAAACGGCTGACGCTGATGCTGCGCGACCGGGACCGGCTCACCGAGCTGCTGCTCCATCCCGAGCGGCCGGTCCAGATCGTGGTGGCCGGCAAGGCCCATCCGGCCGACGACGGCGGCAAGCGCCTGATCCAGGAACTGGTCCGGTTCGCGGACGACGCGCGCGTGCGCCACCGCCTCGTCTTCCTCCCGGACTACGGCATGGCGATGGCGCAGAAGCTCTACCCCGGCTGCGACGTGTGGCTGAACAACCCGCTGCGCCCCCTGGAGGCCTGCGGCACCAGCGGGATGAAGGCGGCGCTGGGCGGCGCCCTCAACCTGTCGGTCCTGGACGGCTGGTGGGACGAGTGGTTCCAGCCGGACTTCGGCTGGGCCATCCCCACGGCCGACGGCGCGGGCACGGACGAGGACCGGCGTGACGACCTGGAGGCCGCGGCGCTGTACGACCTGCTGGCGGGGCGGGTGGCGCCGCGCTTCTACGAGCGGGGGCGCAGCGGGCTGCCCGACCGCTGGATCGAGATGGTCCGCCGGACGCTGACCCTGCTGGGCCCGAAGGTGCTGGCGGGCCGCATGGTCCGCGAGTACGTCGAACGCCTCTACACCCCGGCCGCGCACGCCCACCGTGCGATGACGCCGGCGGCCGCGCGCGCACTGGCCGGCTGGAAGGCCCGGGTGCGGGGCGCCTGGCACGGGGTGAGGGTCGACCACGTGGAGGCGTCCACCACCACGACCAGGGCGGAACTCGGCAGCACGCTGGGCCTTCGGGTGCGGGTCGGCCTCGGCGAGCTCGCCCCGGACGACGTGGAGGTCCAGGCCGTCTCCGGCCGGGTCGACGCGGACGACCGCATCGCGGACGCGGCGACGGTGCCGCTGAAGCCGGTGAGCGGCCCCGACCTGGAGGGCCGCTGGCACTACGAGGGCCCGCTCGCCCTCGACCGCACGGGCCCCTTCGGCTACACCGTCCGCGTCCTGCCCAGTCACCCGCTGCTCGCCTCGGGCGCGGAGCTGGGCCTGGTCGCCGGGCCACCGCAGGATCCAGGGGAGGAGGCGGGGGTGCTGCTGCGCTAGCTGCGCTAGGGGCTGCGACGGCGGGGGTGCGGCCCCCGCCGGTCACATGTCCAGTCCCGCGCACAGTTTGCGCAGGGCGGTCCCGCAGCGCCGCGCGTACGCGTGCTGGAACTGGCGTGCGGCCATGCCACCGGCCCGGGTGTACCACTTGGCCGGACGGCTGAAGGCGGTGACCGTCAGCCAGACCGTGCCGTCTCCGGTGCGGTCCACCACGAACGCCTCCTCACCGCACTCCGGGTGACCGGTCAGCGTGCCGTAGGCGCACCCGGCCCGGCGGCGTTCGTCCACCGTCCACACCACCCGACAGGGGGCCTTGATCATCCCCGCGAGTGTGACGGTGACATCGCATCCGGGCTCCGCCCTGTCCTTGTCGGCCTCGATGCCGACGCCCACGGCCCGGTGCATCTCCCAGGTCAGGATGGCCTCGGCGGCGCGCCGGAACACCTCCTCACCCTCACCGATCCGGGTGCGCACGTGCAGGGAGTGGTAGCCCTCGGGACACGTCCCGGCCTCGCGGGTCGCGCCGACTTCCTCGTACGTGAAGGACATGCCCCCAGCCTAGGCGGCCCCCCGCTCCGTTTTTCCCCCCGGCCCCCACCACACGCCGCACGTGATAGGGGCGTGGGAACCGGGTGAACGGTTCCCACGCCCCTGGCGCACTCAGGTGGGTGCTAGCTGACGTTGACCGCCGTCCACGCCGCGGCCACGGTCTTGTACTCCGTGCTGGTGGAGCCGTAGAGGTCCTTGGCCGCCGACAGGGTGCCCGTCCGCGCCGACTTGTAGTTCGTCGACGAGGTGAAGTACGTGGTCAGCGCCTTGTACCAGATCTGCAGCGCCTTGTCGCGGCCGATCCCGGTGACCTTGGAGCCGTTGTAGGTGGGGGAGTTGTAGCTGACCCCGTTGATGGTCTTCGCGCCGCTGCCCTCGGACAGCAGGTAGAAGAAGTGGTTGGCCACGCCCGACGAGTAGTGGACGTCGAGGTCGCCGACGCCGGAGGACCAGTAGTCCGCGGAGCCGCCGTCCTTGCTGGGCTTGTCCATGTAGCGCAGCGGGGTGCCGTCCCCGTTGAGGTCGATCTTCTCTCCGATGAGGTAGTCGCCCTTGTCGGAGCTGTTGTTGGCGTAGAACTCCACGCCGGTGCCCATGATGTCGGAGGTCGCCTCGTTCAGGCCGCCGGACTCGTCCGAGTAGTCCAGGCCGGCCGTGTTGGCGGTGACGCCGTGGCTCATCTCGTGGCCGGCCACGTCCAGGGAGGTCAGCGGGTGGTTGTTGCCGCTGCCGTCGCCGTACGTCATGCAGAAGCAGTCGTCGTCCCAGAACGCGTTCTCGTACTGGCTGCCGTAGTGCACCCGCGAGTACGCGGCCGTGCCGTCGTCCTTGATGCCGGAGCGGCCGAAGGTGTTCTTGTAGAAGTCCCAGGTCTCCTGCGCGCCGTAGGCGGCGTCCACGGCCGCGGTCTGGTCGGTGGAGGAGCTGGAGGCCTGCCCGGTGCCCCAGACGTTGTCCGAGTCGGTGAACAGGGTGCCCTTGGACGTGCTGGAGCTGTGCGACTTGTTGTACGTCAGGTGGCCGCCGCGGGTGGTGTCGTTCAGCTGGTACGACGAGCCCGACTTGGTGGTGCTCAGGCTCACGGTGCCGGAGTAGAGGCTCTTGCCGGTGCCGGTGGACGCGGTCTCGACGTCCTGGTGCTGGAAGAGCTTCTTGCCGGTGGCCGCGTCGGTGACGACGTGCAGCCGGCTCGGGGTGCCGTCGTCCTGGAAGCCGCCGACGACGGTCTCGTAGGCGAGGACCGGCTTGCCGGAGCCCGCCCAGATCACCTTGCGGGCGCCGTCCGAGGTGGACTGGGCGGAGCCGAGGGTCCGCGCGGCGGACACGGCCGTCTTCTCGGCCTTGGCCACGGCGAGACGGGGTCTGAGCGAGGCCACCTTGATGGCCGCGTTCGTCGCTCTGGTCACGCCCTCGGTCCTGCCGGACTTCGACGCGTGGACCACGAGGTCGCCGCCGAGCACCGGGAGGCCGGCGTAGGTGCGCTCGTAGCGGGTGTGGACGGTGCCGTCGGCATCCTTGACGACGTCCTTGACGATCAGCTTCTCCTTGGCGCCCAGGCCTATCTGCCGGGCCGTCTCGGTCGCCGCGGCCTGGGCGTCCTTGAAGAGGGAGGCGCGGGCGGCCGTGGACAGCGCGAGAGGCGCGGCGGCCAGGTGCTGGGTGTTCACCCCGGCGGTGGTGGCCGGGCGGGCGTTCGCGACACCGGTGGTGAGCCCGGTGGCGAGCAGTGCTCCGGCCGCGACGGCGGTGGCGATGGCCAGGGTGGTGCGCTGATGACGCGCGTAGAGGGGAGTCACGCAAGCTCCTTATGGGGGGTGCCGCACAGCGTGGGGAAGCCGTACGGACGGTGTGAAGTTGCGGTGCGGGTGAGCCGTGCGGTGGAAGAGTGACATCAGCGTCGCGTACATGTCATGACCCTGAGCCGACCTTGGCCGAAAATCGACCATCCGCCGTGCGTGCGCGCTTGTTACGTGCGTGTTTCGTAGGTCAAGCGCGTGCCAAGCCCGCTCCGCGATGTCGCAAAAGGTGCCGTACCGGTGGGTCGGTCCTCCGGTACGGCACCTTCTCGCGCACAAGGGGTTTGACGGCAGTTCAGCGGCCGTTCACGGGAAAGTGATCTTCCATCCGTTGATCTTTCCGGTGTCCAGCGCCGCCTTGTCCTGGACCTTCAGCTTCCAGGTGCCGTTGGCGCTTTCGGAGGAAGCGTTGACCGTATAGGTATCGGTCACGTCGTCCGCCGAGTCCGAGCCGCTGGAGTTCTTCAGCCGGTAGGAGGTGCCGGACGGGCCGATCAGGTCGACGACGAGGTCGCCGCGCCAGGTGTGCGTGATGTTCGGGGTGACCTGGAGGTTGCTCGGCGCGTTGCCGCTGCGCCCGGTCACGGAGATGGACGAGGTCACCGCGGGCCCGTTGTCCGGGATGGACACCTGGGTGTTGCTCTCGTAGGACGTGCCACCGCCGCCCCCGCCGCCGCCCGAGCGGGACCCGACCGCGATCGCCGCCCACGCGTCCTGCACGGCCTTGTACTCGGCGCCGGAGGTGCCGTACAGCTCGCCCGCCGCCGCGAGCGTCCCGGTGCGGGCCGCCGCGTAGTTGGTGGTGGAGGTGAACTTGGTGGTCAGGGCCCGGTACCAGATCTGGAGGGCCTTGTCGCGGCCGATGCCCGTGACCGGGAGGCCGTCCGCGGTCGGGCTGTTGTAGGTCACCCCGTTGATGACCTTGGTGCCGCTGCCCTCGGAGAGCAGGTAGAAGAAGTGGTTGGCGGGACCCGAGGAGTAGTGGACGTCGAGGTTGCCGAGCCCCGAGTACCAGCTGTCCTTGGACGCGCCGTCCTTGCTGGGCTTGTCCATGTAGCGCAGCGGGGTGCCGTCGCCGTTGATGTCGATCTTCTCGCCGATGAGGTAGTCGCCCACGTCCGAGGAGTTGTTCGCGTAGAACTCGACCCCGGTGCCCATGATGTCGGAGGTCGCCTCGTTGAGGCCGCCGGACTCCCCGGTGTAGTTGAGCCCCGCGGTGTTGGAGGTGACGCCGTGGCTCATCTCGTGGCCGGCCACGTCCAGCGCCGTCAGCGGGTCGTTGTTGCCCGAGCCGTCGCCGTAGGTCATGCAGAAGCAGCCGTCGTCCCAGAACGCGTTCACGTACGAGTTGCCGTAGTGCACGCGGGAGTAGGCCGCCTTGCCGTCGTTCTTGATGCCGCTGCGGCCGAAGGAGTTCTTGTAGAAGTCCCAGGTCTCCTGCGCCCCGTAGTGCGCGTCGGCGCCCGCGGTGGCCGCGTTGGACGTCGTGCCGTTGCCCCAGGTGTCGTTCGACTGCGAGAACAGCGTGCCGGTGCCGGACGTCCCGTGGTTCAGGTTGTACGTCTTGTGACCGCCGCGCGCGGCGTCGTTCAGCGTGAACGTCGAGCCCGACTGTGTCGTGGTCAGCGTGACCGTGCCGCTGTACTGGGTGTTGCCGACGCCGGTCTCGATGCCCTGGTAGCGGTACAGCTCCTGGCCGGTGGTGGCGTCGGAGACGACGTGCAGGGCGTTGGGGGTGCCGTCGTCCTGGAACCCGCCGATCACCGTCTCGTACGCGAGGACGGCCTTGGTGCCGGCCGCCCAGATCACCGTGCGGGGCGCGCGCTCGGCGCCGGTCTTCTTCGAGCCCGCGGCCTTGGCGACGGCGAGCGCGTGCTTCTCGGCCGTCGCGGCGGCGACCGCGGGAGTGAGCGAGGCGACCTGGATGGCGGCCTGGCTGGCCTTGATGACCTGCTGGGTCGCCCCGGCCCTGGAGGTGTCCACGATCAGGTCGCCGCCGAGCACGGGCAGGCCCGCGTAGGTGCGCTCGTAGCGGGTGTGGAGGGTGCCGTCGGCGTCCTTGACGACATCGCGGACGACCAGCTTCTCCTGGGTGCCGAGGCCGATGGCCCGCGCGGTGTCCGCCTTGGCCGCGTCGGCGTAGCGGATCAGTTCGGCGCGCTGGGAGGGGGAGAGCTTCAGTGCCGTGTGGGCGGCGCTCGTCGCTGCGGCGGGGGTCGCCGGGGCGGCGCTCGCAGCGCCCGACTGGACGGCCGCGGCCAGCAGGGCCGAGACGCCGACCAGGGCGACGGCCGCGGCGCGGTGGGCGGGGGTGGTGTGGGAGGTGCGTCTGCGAGAGGAGATGCTTCTCAACACTGACTCCTTGCTGCGTGGCCACGGGGTGCGCGGCCGTGGGGAGACCGGGCGGCGGAAGGTGGCCGTCCGGGCAGGGCAGGAGGTACGTGGAACCACGTGCGTGAAGAACGGGCCGCCGCTCAGCGGTGAAACTGTGGGGTTGCTGTGAAGTGGCCCTGGGAAGCGTGTCAGGGGATCACGAGCGGTGTCAGGACCGCGTCAATAAGTTGACCGAAATCGTTCGTTCGCCGGATGGTCATGTCCGCTATATGGACTGTTCGTCGAGCGTTCGGGTGGCGCCCGGCGGGCTGCCCGGCCCCCGGATCCAGCCACCACGCACCGGTGCACGCCGCCCACGCCACGAGCCACAGCCGCCGCACGCGCCGCCCCCGGCCCCAGGCGCCGCACCGGGCCTCGGCCGCCGCGCCCGGCCGCGGGCATCGCACCCGTCATTTCCGGCCACGGCTACCGCGCCCGTCACATTTGGCCACGAGCGCCGCGCTCGTCACATCCGGCCACAGGCGCCGCACCCGGCACAGGCGCCGCACCGGGTCGCGGGCGCCGCGCTCGCCGCACCCGGCCATGGCCACCGCATCTGCCACAACCGGCCACGACTGCCGCGCCCGTCGCAACCGGCCACGGGTGCCGTACCCGCCATGCCGGCCACGTGCGCCGCACCCAGCGCATCCGGCCACGGCTGCCGCACCTGGCCATGGGCATCGCACCCGTCGCATCCGGCCACAGGCGCTGTGCCCGTCGCAACCGGCCACAGCTGCCGTGCCTGTCGTACCCGGCCACGGGCACCACGCCCGTCACGCCGGCCGCGTGCGCCGCACCCGGCGTAACCGGTCACGGCCGCCGCGCCCGTCGCACCCGGCCACGGGCACCACGCCCGTCACGCCGGCCTCGGGCGCCGCACCCGGCCACAGGCTCCGCGCCCGCGCCCCGGCTCAGGCCAGGCTGTCTCGCCACGCTCGGTGCAGATCGGCGAAGCGTCCCGTGCCCGCGATCAGTTCCGTCGGGTCGCCGTCCTCCACGATCCGGCCGCCCTCCATGACCAGTACCCGGTCCGCGATCTCCACGGTGGACAGCCGGTGGGCGATCACGACCGCGGTACGGCCCCGCAGCACCGTCAGCATCGCCCGCTGCACGGCCTGTTCCCCCGGGATGTCCAGGGAGCTGGTCGCCTCGTCCAGGATCAGCACCGCCGGATCGGCGAGCAGGGCGCGGGCGAACGCCACGAGCTGGCGCTGCCCGGCCGAGATGCGCCCACCCCGCTTGCGCACGTCGGTGTCGTAGCCGTCCGGCAGCGCGCTGATGAAGTCGTGGGCGCCGATCGCCTTCGCCGCCCGCTCGATCTCCTCCCGGGACGCGTCCGGGCGGCCGATCGCGATGTTCTCCGCGACCGTGCCGGAGAACAGGAACGCCTCCTGAGTGACCATCACCACCCCCCGCCTCAGCTCCGGCACGGCCAGGTCGCGCAGGTCCACACCGTCCAGCAGGACCCGCCCGCCGGAGGGGTCGTAGAAGCGGGCGAGCAGCTTGGCCAGCGTCGACTTGCCCGCGCCCGTCGCGCCGACCACCGCCACCGTCCGCCCGGCGTCCAGCGTCAGCGAGAAGCGGGGCAGCACCTCGCCGCCCGTGCGGTACGCGAAGGCGACGTCCTCGAAGACGACCTCGCGGCCGGGACGCTCGTCCCTCGGCTCGGGCAGCGGTACGGGGGACGCCGGCTCGGGGACCGACGGGGTCTGGGCCAGCAGTCCCGCGATCTTCTCCAGCGAGGCCGCCGCCGACTGGTAGGAGTTCAGGAACATGCCCAGCCGGTCGATCGGGTCGTACAGCCGGCGCAGGTACAGCACGGCCGCCGCCAGCACGCCGAGGGCCAGCGAGCCGGACGCCACCCGGTAGGCGCCCCAGAGCACCATGACCGCGACCGCCGTGCCCGCGACCAGCCGCGAGCCGACCACATAGCGGGCCATCTCCAGCAGAGCGTCGCCGTTGGTGCGCTCGTGCCGCCGGTTCAGGTTCCCGAAGGCGGCCTCGTTCGCGGCCTCCCGGCGGAAGGCGCGCACCGGCCGGATGCCGTTCATCGTCTCGACGAACTTCACGATCACGGCCGCGATCGCCGAGGAACGCGCCCCGAACACGCGGCCGGCGCGCCGCTGGTAGAGCCGCACCAGGAGGTACAGCGGCACGAAGGAGGCCACCGCGACCGCGCCGAGAGCCGGATCCAGCCACAGCAGCACCGCCGAGATGTACACGAACGACAGCACGACGGTCACCAGCTCCTGGAGCCCCTCGTCGAGCAGTTCCCGCAGCGACTCCACGTCCGTGGTGGAGCGGGAGATCAGCCGGCCCGAGGTGTACCGCTCGTGGAAGTCGACGCTCAGCGCCTGGGCGTGACGGAAGATCCGGCCGCGCAGGTCGAGCAGCGCGTCCTGGTTGACCCGCGCGGAGGCCTCGATGAACGCGTACTGGAGGGCGCCGGAGAGCAGCGCGGCGAGACCGTAGCCCACGCCCACCGCGATCAGCGGGCCCCGGTCGCCCGCGCGCAGCGCCGGCACGGCCCGGTCGAGGGCGTAGGCCACCAGCAGGGGGCCCGCCTGCACCGCCGCCTGCTGGAGCAGCACCAGAAGCGTGGTGAGGGCGACGCGGCCCTTCATCGGCGCGAGCAGCGACCGCAGCAGCCCGGCCGTCGCACCGGGCGGCGCGGGCAGGACGTCGGTGTCGAAGACGTCGTCGGGCCCCGCCGGCGCGTGCGGGCGGGTCGGGCCGTCGGTGCCGTCCGGCGCGGCGGCGCCCGGCGAGACGGACGACGGGGCAGGGGCGCTCATCGCTGGTCCTCCTTCTCGACCGCGGTCCCGTCCGGTTCCGTCCCGGAGCCCTCGCCGGCCGGGTCGCCCGACATCAGACGCGCGTACTCGGCATGGGTGCGCAGCAGTTCCTGGTGGGTGCCCACGGCCGTGATCCGGCCGCCGGACAGCAGGGCGACGCGGTCGGCGAGCAGGACGGTGGAGGAGCGGTGGGCCACGATGAGCGCGGTGGTGTCCGCGAGCACGCGCCGCAGCGCGGCCTCCACGGCCGCCTCGGTGTGCACGTCCAGCGCGGACAGCGGGTCGTCCAGGACGAGGAACCCGGGCCGGCCGACGACGGCGCGGGCGAGCGCGAGCCGCTGGCGCTGTCCGCCGGACAGGCTCAGGCCCTGCTCGCCGACCTCCGTCCCGGTGCCCTGCGGCAGTTCGTGCGCGAAACGGGCCTGGGCGACGGCGAGCGCCCGCTCCAGCTCCGCCTCGCCCGCCTCGTCGCCGGCTCCCATCAGCACGTTCTCCGCGACGCTCGCCGAGAACAGGGTGGGCTCCTCGAAGGCCACCGCGACTTGGGAGCGCAGCTCGTCGCGCGGCATCCGCGCGATGTCCCGCCCGTCCAGGGTGATCCGCCCGGAGTCGACCTCGTACAGCCGGGGGACCAGCGCGGTGAGCGTGGTCTTCCCGCTTCCGGTCGCCCCGACCAGGGCCAGGGACTCGCCGGCGCGGACATGGAGGTCGACCCGGTCCAGGACGGGCGGCGAGCCGGGCGGCGCGTCGGGGTAGCGGAAGGTGACGTTCTCGAAGCGCAACCCCGCGTCCGCGTCCGGAGCGTCGGCCCCCGCCGCCGTCCCCGCGTCCTCCGGCTCGGCGTCCATCACCTCGAACCAGCGCTCGGTCGCCGTCGCCGCCTCCTGGGCCATCGCCAGCAGGAAGCCGATCGACTCCACGGGCCAGCGCAGCGCCAGCGCCGTGCTCAGGAACGCCACCAGCGTCCCGGCCGACAGGTCCCCGTCCGCGACCCGCAGCGAGCCGACCACCAGTGCCGCCCCGATCGCCACCTCCGGCAGCGTCACGATCACGGCCCAGATGGCCGCCAGCAGCCGGGCCTTGCGCAGCTCGGTGGCGCGCAGCGTCCGCGACAGCGCGTGGAAGGCCCGCGCCTGGCTGCGGTGGCGCCCGAACCCCTTGGTGATCCGGATCCCGAGGACGCTCTCCTCCACGACCGTGGTCAGGTCCCCGACCTGGTCCTGGGCCGACCGCGCCACCTCGGCGTACCGCCCCTCGAAGACGACGCAGATCCACATCAGCGGCACGGCGGGCCCGAGGACGAGCAGTCCCAGCGTCCAGTCCTGCACCAGCATGATGGCCACCCCGACGAGGATCGTCACCCCGTTGACCAGCAGGAACGTCAGCGGGAAGGCGAGGAACAGACGCACCAGCATCAGATCGGTCGTCCCCCGCGACAGCAACTGCCCCGACGGCCAGCGGTCGTGGAAGGCGACCGGCAGCCGCTGCAGGCGCTGGTACAGCGTCGCCCGCATCCGCGCCTCCACCCCTGCCAGCGGCCGGGCCACCAGCCAGCGCCGCAGCCCGAACAGCAGCGCCTCGGCGATCCCGAGCAGCAGCAGCCACAGGGCGCCGATCCCCACCCCGGCCGGCTCCCGCCGGGCCACCGGCCCGTCCACCATCCACTTCAGGACGAGCGGGATCACCAGGCCGACGCACGACGCGACGACCGCGACGACCGCGGCGGTCAGCAGCCGCGCCCGTACCGGCCGCACATACGGCCACAGGCGCAGCAGGGTCCGTACGGCGGACCGGTCCTTCGAGGGTGCACGTCGACTGAGCATCAGGAGCGAGCCTACGGACCGCCGCCGACGGTGCCCACCGGGTTTTCGTCCCGTTCCCGATCCGCCGTAGGTCCTACGACCTGCGTGTTCCGGGCGCCGAGGCGGGGCGCACGGCGTGCGCGTGATCGCGGCGGACGGCCGCCCTCACCGCGCCACACGCAGCAGCAGCACCGACCGCGCGGGCACCGTCACCGCCGAACCCGCGGGGTGCGCCGTGCCCGGCGGGCACGCCTGGTCCTCGCGGGAGGTGTCCACGACCAGTTCGTACCCCCCGGCCCAGGGCGCCCCCGGCAGCACGAAGCCCGTCGGCCCCTCCCCGGCGTGCAGGACCGCGAGGAAGCTGTCGTCGACCACCGGCGCCCCGTGCGCGTCGCGGCCCGGTATGTCGCGGCCGGATAGGTACATGCCGAGCGTGGCGGCGGGCGCGTACCAGTCCGCCTCCGTCATCTCCCGCCCGCGCGCCGTGAACCACGCCAGGTCCCGCAGGCCGTCCGCCGCGTGCGGCCGCCCGGAGAAGAACGCCCGGCGGCGCAGCACCGGATGGCGGTGCCGCAGCGCGATCAGCCGGGACGTCAGGTCGAACAGCGCCCGCCAGCGGGGCTCCTCGAGCAGGGTCCAGTCCAGCCAGCCGATGGCGTTGTCCTGGCAGTAGGCGTTGTTGTTGCCGTGCTGGGTGCGGCCCATCTCGTCCCCGGCCACCAGCATCGGGACCCCCGTCGACAGCAGCAGCGTCGTCAGCAGGTTCCGCAGCTGGCGCCGCCGCAGCGCGCGCACCCCCTCGTCGTCGGTCTCGCCCTCCCGACCGCAGTTCCAGGACCGGTTGTCGTCGGAGCCGTCGCGGTTGCCCTCGCCGTTGGCCTCGTTGTGCTTGCGCTCGTAGGACACCAGGTCCCGCAGGGTGAAGCCGTCGTGCGCCGTCACGAAGTTGACGGAGGCGTACGGCCGCCTGCCGCCCCACGCGTACAGGTCGCTGGAGCCCGACAGCCGGTACCCCAGGTCCCGTACGTCGGGCAGCGCGCCCCGCCAGAAGTCCCGCACGGCACCCCGGTAGCGGTCGTTCCACTCCGTCCAGAGCGGCGGGAACGCCCCGACCTGGTAGCCGCCCGCGCCGACGTCCCAGGGCTCCGCGATCAGCTTGACCCGGCGCAGCACCGGGTCCTGGGCGATCACCGCCAGGAACGGGGACAGCATGTCGACGTCGTGCATCGACCGTGCCAGCGCCGCCGCCAGATCGAAGCGGAAACCGTCCACGCCCATCTCGGTCACCCAGTAGCGCAGCGAGTCGGTGATCAGCCGCAGCACGTGCGGCCGGACCACGTGCAGCGTGTTGCCGCAGCCCGTGTAGTCCGCGTAGCGGCGGGCGTCCGCCTGGAGCCGGTAGTAGGCGCGGTTGTCGACGCCCTTGAGGGACAGCGTCGGGCCGAGCTCCCCTGCCTCCGCCGTGTGGTTGTAGACGACGTCGAGGATCACCTCGATCCCGGCCGCGTGCAGGGCCCGTACCATCCGCTTGAACTCGCCGACCTGCTGGCCCGTCGTCCCCGAGGAGGCGTAGGCCGCGTGCGGGGCGAAGTAGCCGATCGAGTTGTAGCCCCAGTAGTTGCGCAGGCCCCGGCCGAGCAGATGGTCCTCGTGCGCGAACTGGTGCACCGGCAGCAGCTCCACCGCCGTCACCCCGAGCCGCACCAGGTGCTCGATCGCCGCCGGGTGCGCCAGGCCCGCGTAGGTGCCGCGCAGCTCCTCGGGGATGCCGGGATGCAGCCGGGTGAAACCCCGCACGTGCAGCTCGTAGATCACCGAGTCGGCCCAGGGGGTCTTCGGGCGGCGGTCGTCGGCCCAGTCGTCGTCGTCGTGCACCACCACCCCCTTGGGGACGTGGGGGGCCGAGTCCCGCTCGTCGCGCACGGTGTCCGCGACATGCTGCTGCGGCCAGTCCCGCACATGCCCGTACACCTCCGGGGGCAGCCGGAAGTCGCCGTCCACCGCGCGCGCGTACGGGTCCAGGAGCAGCTTCGCCGGGTTCCAGCGCGCCCCCGTCCACGGGTCCCAGCGGCCGTGCACCCGGAACCCGTAGCGCTGCCCCGGCATCACGCCGGGTACGAAGCCGTGCCAGATCTCGTGCGTCAGCTCGGTGAGCTCGACGCGCGTCTCCCGGCTGTCCGGGCCGCGCCCGTCGAACAGGCACAGCTCCACCGCCTCCGCGCCGCCCGCCCACAGCGCGAAGTTGGTGCCCGTCGCGCCGTCCGGCCCCACCCGGAAGCGCGCCCCGAGCGGGGTGGGCGCCCCCGGCCACACGGGTGGGGAGGGAAGCGGGGGCCGGCCGCCGCGCAGCGGTGTCGACGCACGCTCCCGCGGCCCGGCATCCCGCCCAGCCCCCTGGACGGTCCCTTGCACGGCCTCCTGCACTGCCTTCTGCTCGGCTGCGCTCGACACGCTCGGCCTCCCGCGGCTCATCGGGACGACACGGGAAACGAGCGCACGGCGCCCCGTCCGGACCGGCGTGTCCGCCCTCGGGGCGCCCCTGCGGCTCACGGGCGCGGCTCCCCCGTCGTGTCGTCCTTTCCACTGTTCTGCCCACCGCGCGGCTCGCACTCACGTTTCCCCTGGAGGGGCTGGGTCGTTGTGATCGTCGTGAAGCACGTACACACGCGCACGCGGCGCGCAGGGGCCGCGCCGACCGTGGTGGCCGCACTGGCCGCGGCACTGACCTGGGCGGCCCTTCTGACCGGCTGCACCGCCCCCGCACCCTCCGACGACAAACCCGGCGCCCGGCCCGCCCCGGGCGACGTCATCCGGGTCTTCCCCGACGACGGCAGCACCGGCGTGTTCGCCAAACGGCGGCTGCGCGTCCTGGTGCCGACCGGCCGGCTGGAGTCGGTGACGGTCGTCAGGTCGCAGGACGGGCAGGACTGGGCGGTGCCCGGACGGCTGTCCCCCAACGGCAAGGTCTGGCAGGCCTACGGGCGCCGTCTCGCCCTGGGCGCCAAGTACACCGTCGACGCCGTGGCCCGCGACGGTGAGGGCCGCCGGACGGCCCGCCACGCCACCTTCACCACCTTCGTGCCCGCCGAACGGTTCATCGGGTACCTCACCCCGGAGAGCAACACGACGGTGGGCACCGGAATGATCGTCTCCCTGCAGTTCAACCGGGGGATCGAGGACCGCAGCGCCGTCGAGCGCGCGATCCGGGTGACCTCCGTGCCGCCCGTCGACATCCGCCCCCACTGGTTCGGCAGGGACCGCCTGGACTTCCGGCCCGAGCACTACTGGAAACCGGGCACCAGGGTCACCGTCGCGCTGCGGCTGCGGGACGTGGAGGGCGCGCCCGGGGTGTACGGGCTCCAGTACAAGGACATGTCGTTCACCGTCGGCCGCAGCCAGGTCTCGCTGGTCGACGCCGCCGCGCACATGATGCGGGTGCGCCGGGACGGCAGGCTGATCGCCACCGTGCCGATCACGGCGGGCGGCCCGAGGACCACCACGTACAACGGCAAGATGGTGGTGATGGAGCGGCTCGCGGTCACCCGCATGGACAGCCACACGGTCGGGTTCGGCGGGGAGTACGACATCGCCGACGTCCCGCACGCGATGCGCCTGACCGACTCCGGGACCTTCGTGCACGGCAACTACTGGGCTCCCTACGCCCCCGGGCACATCAACGTCAGCCACGGGTGCGTGGGCCTGCGGGACGTCAAGGGCGGCGACTCCCGCACCCCGGCCGGCTGGTTCTACGACCGCAGTCTCGTCGGCGACGTGGTGGAGGTCGTCCACAGCCAGGACAAGGAGGTCGCGCCCGACAACGGCCTCGGCGGCTGGAACATGGACTGGGGCGCGTGGACGGCGGGCAGCGCGGTGCGGTAGCCCGGCAGCCCGGTGGGGCACGCCCACGGGAAGGGCGCGGGAGAGGGCGTGGGCACGGAGCGGGAGGGGTGCGAGGGGAGCGCATCCCGATCTTCTCCGTGCGCCCGCGCGCGGGCCTGATTTGGGACTGAACGGTGACATTCACGGGGAGTCATCGGGCCTGGGCATATGACTAATCTTGCGCAAGGGCGCGCTGGTCGCGCTGGGGTGCCGGCCCGCTCGGGCCGTGCGAGGGAAGAGGGAAACAACGTGAACGGGCGACCGATATCGGGGGCGTCGGTTGGTGCGCTCCGCGGGGCGGGCAGCGGGACGGGTCGGGGACGCAAGGGGCTGTCGGCGCTGGTGCTCGGTGCGCTGCTCCTGACCGCCACCGCGTGCGGCGGGGGAGGCGGCTCCGGTGCGGGGAGCGCGGACGGCAAGGGATCCGGCCAGGGCGGCGACAAGCAGTCGCAGGCCGTCGTCACCATCGCCCCGAAGGACGGGGCCAAGGCCGTGGACACCAGCGGCGCGCTGAAGGTGACCGCGGCCAAGGGCCGGCTGACCGAGGTCAGGGTCCAGGACGCCAAGGGCCACGAGGTGCCGGGCAGGATGTCCGCGCAGGGCGCCGGCTGGACGCCCTCGACGCACCTCGCCGCGTCCACCACGTACAAGGTGCACGCGGTCGCCAAGGACTCCGCCGGCCTGACCTCCGCCGAGGACTCCTCGTTCACCACGCTCACCCCGAAGAACACCTTCACCGGCACCTACGCGCCCGACGACGGCACCACCGTCGGCGTGGGCATGCCCTTCTCGCTCCGCTTCAGCCGGGGCATCACCCACCCGGCGGACGTCCAGAAGGCCATCAGCATCAGGACCGAGCCGGCCGTGGACGTCCGCGGCCACTGGTTCGGCAACGACCGCCTCGACTTCCGGCCCGAGCAGTACTGGAAGGCCGGCACCAAGGTCACCGTGAACATCGACCTCGACGGTGTCGAGGGCCGCCCCGGTGTCTACGGCGAGCAGGTCCGCACGGTCCGGTTCACCATCGGACGCAGCCAGGTCTCCACCGTCGACGCCAAGACCCACCAGATGGTCGTCAAGCGCGACGGCAAGGTGCTCAAGACCCTCCCGGCCACCACCGGCAAGTCGGGCTACGACACCTGGAACGGCCAGATGGTCATCAGCGAGCGGCTCGCCGTGACCCGGATGAACGGCGAGACGGTCGGCTACGGCGGCGAGTACGACATCAAGGACGTGCCGCACGCCCAGCGCCTGACCGACTCCGGGACCTTCATCCACGGCAACTACTGGGGCGGCGACGCCTTCGGCAACTACAACGCGAGCCACGGCTGCGTCGGTCTGCGCGATGTGCGCGGCGGATACGACAAGTCGGCGCCCGCCGCCTGGTTCTACGACAACTCGATGATCGGCGACGTCGTCGTCGTGAAGAACGCCCATGACCGGACGGTCGACCCCGGCAACGGGCTCAACGGCTGGAACATGGCCTGGAGCGAGTGGACCAAGTAGCTCCACGTAGCTCCGCCGGGCCCGCCCCCGTTAGTGCCCGTTAACCTTCGTGCATGACTGTGACTGTGCATCTCGAAGTCGCCGACGGTGTGGGCACGATCCGTCTGGACCGTCCGCCCATGAACGCGCTGGACGTCGCCACCCAGGACCGGATCAGGGAGCTCGCCGAGGAGGCCGCACGGCGCGAGGACGTGCGCGCCGTGGTGCTCTACGGCGGGGAGAAGGTGTTCGCGGCGGGCGCGGACATCAAGGAGATGCAGCGCATGGACCACGCGGCGATGGTCCTGCGCTCGCGCGCCCTCCAGGACTCCTTCACCGCCGTCGCCCGCATCCCCAAGCCGGTGGTCGCCGCCGTCACCGGCTACGCCCTGGGCGGGGGCTGCGAGTTGGCGCTGTGCGCGGACTACCGCATCGCCGCCGAGAACGCCAAGCTCGGCCAGCCCGAGATCCTGCTCGGTCTGATCCCGGGGGCGGGCGGCACCCAGCGTCTGGCGCGCCTGGTGGGGCCGTCCAGGGCCAAGGACCTCATCTTCACGGGCCGGATGGTGAAGGCGGACGAGGCGCTGACGCTGGGCCTGGTCGACCGGGTGGTGCCCGCCGAGGACGTGTACACCGAGGCGCACACCTGGGCGGCCAGGCTCGCCCAGGGGCCGGCCATCGCGCTGCGCGCCGCGAAGGAGGCCGTCGACACCGGCCTGGAGACGGACATCGAGACGGGTCTCGCGGTGGAACGGAACTGGTTCGCGGGCCTGTTCGCCACCGAGGACCGCGAGCGCGGCATGCGCAGCTTCGTCGAGGAGGGGCCGGGAAAGGCGAAGTTCGTCTGAGCCGTCCGGGACCTCCTGGCCGTCCCCCGATGGGGCGGTTATCGCAGCCTTAAGGCGGCCTTAAGCGCGCCGTGGCGAAGGCTGCTGGCGCCCCTCCCCCGACCGGCCCGTCCTCGCAGGTCGGTCGGGGTGTCGATCTTCTCGACCTGCCTTTGGCACATGCCGTGCGCAGGGTGTCGGACGCATGCCTCCGGGGGGTGTATTCCTTCGTAACTCCCCCCGGCGCCATGGTGGACGGCCATGATGGTGGGCATGGCGGGGCTGGAGGGTATCGAACAACCGCGGCGGCACCGGAGTGCGACCGCGGCGCGCTGGTCACCGGCGATCGAGGACGAACGGGCGCTCGACGCACTGGAGTTGTACGGAAACCCCGCCGAGGCGGAGGCGTCCCTGCCGTCCCTGCCCGAGTCCGCGGCCACGGCGCGCAGGCTCGCCCAGCTCGTCGTCCTGCGCCACTGGGGACTCGGCCCGCGGCTGACCGAGGACGCGGTCCTGCTCGTCTCCGAACTCGTCGGCAACGCCGTGCAGCACGCGGGCGCGCGGGTCTTCGGGCTGCGGATGCGCCGCCGCCGCGGCTGGATCCGCGTGGAGGTCCGCGACCCGTCCCGCGGTCTGCCCTGCCTGATCCCCGTCCAGGGACTGGACGTGAGCGGCCGGGGGCTCCATCTCGTGGACAAGCTCGCCGACCGCTGGGGCGTGGACCTGCTGCCGCGCGGCAAGACCACCTGGTTCGAGATGCGGGTGACCGACCGCTGACGGCCGTCCGGCGCCCCCGCCGTCGCGAGCCCGCACGGCTTTGCCCGGAGATGACCTGTACGACCCTTACCTTCCCTCACGGTCTCAATCGCCGGTTTTCGTAGCACACCGCCCTTAAATGGGTCGGGTGACCACGCCGCTGCCTCCCCCCTCCCCGGATCCGCGACGGGCTCCCGCGCCCCCGGTGCCCGACCGCCGCTCGGCGCTGCGCACGGGGGCGCGGCTGGCCGCCGCCGGCGCGCTCGCCACGGCCTGTGCCCCGGGCGCTCCAGCTGCCCCGGCCGGGCACGCGACGCGCTCGCCGCACACCGAGCGCCCGGCCCCCGCGGCGCCCACGGCCCGTGCCTTCCCGGGCGCGCCCGGCCAGATCGACCACGGCCCGCGCGACCGCCCCCGCGTCGCCCTCACCTTCCACGGCCAGGGCGACCCGGCCTACGCCCGGTCGATCCTCGGCACGGCCGAGAGGGCGGGCGCGAAGATCACCGTGCTCGCCGTCGGGACCTGGCTCGACCAGTACCCGGACGTCGCCCGCCGTGTCCTGGACGGCGGCCACGACCTCGGCAACCACACCCAGCACCACGTCGCGATCAACGCCATGGCCGAGAAGGACGCGCGCGCCGAGATCCAGACGTGCGCCGACCGACTGCGACGGCTGACCGGGTCCGCCGGCACCTGGTTCCGCCCCTCGCGCGCCCCGCGCGCCACCCCGCTCGTCGAGCGCCTGGCCCGGGAGGCCGGCTACCCGCACGTGCTGTCGTACGACGTCGACTCGCTCGACTACACCTCCCCGGGCGCCCCCGCCGTCACCCGCAAGGTCATCGCCGAGGCCAGGGGCGGCTCCGTGGTGAGCCTGCACTTCGGATACGCGGACACGGTCACCGCCTTTCCCGCCCTTCTGCACGAACTCGCCCGCCGCGGCCTGGCCGCGGTGACCACCACGGAGCTGCTGAGCTGATGCATCCCTCGACCATCACCCGCCTCCTGATCGCCGGCGCCGCCCTCACGGCCCTCGCCGGATGCACCGGCGGTCCCTCGCCCAAGGACCGGGCCACGGCGCCCGTCACCCCGACCCAGCAGCAGCGGGCCGTGGAGACCCTGCCGGGCATGCCGCCGGTGCTCGACCCGGCCGACATCTACACGGCCGACCGCCCCGGTCAGCTCTCCGAGGTGGTGAAGGACTTCCCCTCCCGCGTCTACGTCCCCAACACCATCTCCAACACCGTCTCCGTCATCGACCCGGCGACGTACAAGGTCATCGACACCATCCCGGTGGGCCGCCAGCCGCAGCACGTCGTGCCGTCCTGGGACCTGCGGACGCTGTGGGTCAACAACGACCTGGGCAACTCCCTGACCCCCATCGACCCGAGGACCGGCAAGGCGGGGCCGCCGGTGGACGTGCACGACCCGTACAACCTGTACTTCACGCCGAACGGCAGGTACGCGATCGTCATGGCCTCGAAGGACCGCCGGCTCGTCTTCCGCGACGCGCACACCATGAAGGTCGCCAAGAGCGTCCCGGTGAGCTGCCAGGGGGTCAACCACGCGGACTTCTCGGTCGACGGCCGCTACTTCATCGTCTCCTGCGAGTTCAGCGGCGAGCTGCTGAAGGTCGACACCGAGAAGATGGAGGTGATCGCGCAGCGGAAACTGCCCCTGCACGGCGCCATGCCGCAGGACGTGAAGACGTCCCCGGACGGGCGGCGGTTCTACATCGCCGACATGGTGGCCGACGGCGTGTGGATCCTGGACGGCGACACCTTCGCCGAGCCCACCTTCCTGCACACCGGCAAGGGCGCGCACGGCCTCTACGTCAGCCGCGACTCCCGGGTGATGTACATCTCCAACCGCGGCGAGGGCACCATCTCCCTCTACGACTTCAAGGAGAAGCGCCTGACCGGGAAGTGGCGGCTGCCCGGCGGCGGCAGCCCCGACATGGGCGGCGTCTCCACCGACGGCACCGTGCTGTGGCTGTCGGGCCGCTACAACTCCGAGGTCTACGCCATCGACACACGCACCGGCCGGGAGCTGGCCCGGATCAAGGTGGGCAGCGGCCCGCACGGCCTCGCCGTCTACCCGCAGCCGGGACGCTACTCGCTCGGGCACACCGGCGTCTTCCGCTGACCACCGTCCACCGTCCCCACCCCGGCCGGTTAATCTGACCTGCGTCAGTACGACAGCACATCAGAGCAAGCGACATATAAGGGGCGGATCGGTGGCGGACATCGAGGAAGCACGCAAGCAGTTCGAGCGGATCGATGCGGACGGTGACGGGTTCATCACCGCCGCCGAGTTCAAGTCGGCCCTCGCGCAGGGTGGCGACTGGAACGTGACCGACACGGTCGCCGAGGCCATCATCAAGAGCCGCGACATCAACGGCGACAAGGTCCTGTCCTTCGACGAGTTCTGGGCCCACCTGAACAAGTGAGGCGCACCGGAGGACCGCTCCCCTGGAGCGGTCCTCAGCACCCGCGAGCGTCCAGGTGACATTCTTGCCCCGTTCCGCTCGTGGTCCTCGGCCTCGTCTCACCCGCCGGCCCACTCCCGCAGTGCTCCCTTGGTCGTGAAGTTGGCGACGTCCTGGTCCACGGGGTCGGAGGAGTACTGGTGGAAGCGCCAGGCGGCCTGGATGCGGGGCTTGCCCGCCGTGACGTAGTCCGCGATCCACAGGCCGTCCCCGGCGTAGGACGTGGTGTCGATCGTGAGCCAGTAGTTGCGGTTGGTGTAGAGGAGGACCCGGTTGTCGGGCCTGAGTTGCTTCACCGTGCGGATGAAGCTGTCCTTCTCGGCGTTGGTCGCGTGGGTGCCGTCGCCGGTCGTCTCCCAGTCCACGGCCAGCAGGTCACCCGCTCTCGACGGGGTCTTGGACACGAAGTACTGGGCTTGTTCGGTCAGGTTGCCCGGCCACAGGAAGTGGTAGAAGCCGACCACGCAGTCGGCGTCCCGTGCGGTCTTCACCTGGGCGGCGAGCTTGGGGTTCACGTACGAACGCCCCTCCGTCGCCTTGACGAAGACGAAGGAGAGGCCGCTCGTGGAGTACGAGGAGGACTGGTACGCGCTGACATCGATTCCGTTGAGCATGGGGGCTCCCTGAGAGGTGCTCGTGGGGGACAGGGACGAATGCCCGTATCACCTTTTCAAAGGTGATATGCCCCATACGAGTGCGTCTCAGCCCCGATCGGTCACCGATCCCAGGACGGACGGTGACTTCGCCGACCAGTCGGACGTGATCAGGCTGGCGTGGCGCGAGGCCAACAGCGAGAGCCTGGAGGCGACTTCGGCGTCCGTGGGGTTCGTGGAGGAGATCGCGGGGGACACTCCGTCCGCGCCCGTCATGATGAGAATGTAATGATTGGTGTCGTACCAGGACGTGTCGTAGGCGTTGTTGACGTACGTCGCGGCGTCCCCGTCGAAGAACACGAACCAGGGCCGGATCGAGGCGTCGTAGCGGCTGACGCGCGGGTCGCCGGACGAGGCGCCCAGGACCGAGGGGAACGCCTGGGCCTTGGAGATGTTCCCGGCGGCGTAGAGGTCGCGCAGGTGCTCGCCGTACTCCTGGTCGGTCCAGTAGTGGTCGAAGGGGTTCTTCTGCTCGACTGTGCCGGGGATGAGTTCGAACATCACCTTGCCCCTGAGGGCGTCCCGGGAGGGCCAGGCGTTCGCCTTGGCGGCGGCGTCGAGCGTCGGGTAGGTGGAGCCCAGCAGGTCGGACGGCTTGTAGACGATGTTCCCGAGCTTGGCGGCCACCAGGGCGTCGAACTGGTCCGGGCCGAGGCCGCCCTTGCCGTAGAAGCCGACCTTCATCTCCACCTTGAAGACGATCGGCCGGTGGTCGGGGTGCAGTTGGTGCCAGGCGGCGATGTTGTCGAGGCAGCTGCCGAGGTCCTGGTCGCGCGCCTTGCTGTAGAGGTCGCCCGGAGTCCTGGCGTTCTCGCAGTTGTTGTCGTCGCCCCAGGGGTTGGCGTGGCTGACCCGCCAGCGTTTGGTGATGGTGTCGACGTAGACGTCGAGTTCGAGCAGCGAGGCGCCCGAGTCCAGGGCCTGGGCGAAGTACGTGTACTTGGACTTGTCGTACGCGTTGTGCGTACCGATCGCGGTCACGCCGGAGTACGTGGACGGAGCGGCGGCCTGGGCGTTGCCTCCCACCGTCAGCAGCATCAGGCCGGCCCCCGCGGCCACCGCCAGCCGTCTCATCGCTCTTCTCATCGCGCGCACGAGTCAACTCCCCTTGGTTGGCGCCGAATTGGCGGCAGCCTAGAGGGGGCGCACTACCGCGCGGTAGCCCCGGGAGGAACAACGTCAGGCTTGAGGGAGAGGGCCGGGGTGCCCGCCGACCGGCACCCGGAACGACGGATCGGCCGGGCACACCCAGCGCGGCCCGCTGTCGGAGTCAAGGGCTGCGGCCGGGACCAGCCGCATCGGGTGGGCGTGGCCGGGGCGGCAGGCCGGCCACGCCCGACTGTCGGTGAGGGAGGGCAGGTTCTCCAGGACGGCGTCCTGCGCGTGCCCGGCGATGATCTCCACCTGGACATCGGTGTCGAGGTCGACGTCGAACTCCAGGTACCCGACGGGAACGCTGTCCACCACGAGTTGCCGCCAGAGCCGCGGCCCACCGCCGTCCGGAGACCGCTCGACCAGGCGGCTCGTCCGGCCACAGGCCGACAGGTCGTGCGCGACGGGCGCGAAGAGCTCTTCAGGTGTCGGTGTCGCCACGGTCCGTCCTCCTTCTCCTCGCCCACGCACCCGGGACAGCCCTCAGGGCTTGAAAGTGCAGTTCACGTACCGGTAGGCGCCCTCGGACGGCCTGGCGACCGAGTGCCACACCCACAGGAACGACACGGTCGCTCCGCGCGGCATGGTGTACGTCCTGTTGCTCCGTACGATGTGGAACGTCCGGGGAAGCGGGCCGTGGAAGTGGTAGCGCCACGGCTCCACGTGCGGCTGGTAGACATTGGCCTGACGGCTGTTCGCGAAGACCTGGGCACTGAGGTTCACCACGCCGAATCTGCTGTTGGCCGGGCGCAGCTTCACCCCCCAGGGAATGCCGTACCGCATCGACTCCTGAAGGGTCACGTCGGCCGTGGCGTGCTTGAACGTCCCGCGGCACTTCGGCAGCGCCGCCGCGGCCGCGGTCGGCCGGGCTTGGCCGGCGTCCTTCCGCAGCGCGGCGGCCACGCCCCCGGCGCCGTATGACCCACCGCCCGAGGAGACTCCCTCGGCGCCGAGTCGCGCCAGCAGATCGCCCGGCCGCGGGGCCTCCCGCACCGCGGTCGTGGCGACACGGTGATCGGACGCCGCCGTCCCTGGAGCCGCTGCGGCACCGCAGAGCATCGCGGCCAGACAGCCGACGACACCGGTCCGGCGAAGACTGTTGCGCACATGCGAGCTTCGAGTCACTGGTACACCCCCGTGAAAGTGACGGATCATCACTGCCCGGTCCCGGGCAGGCCGACCTCACTGTATTCGCCTCATGATGATGAAACGTCAGCCCTTGACGAAATCCGAACGCCGTCCGGGGTGAACGAGTGGTGGAAGGTGAAGGCGTGGGGCGCGAGGCCGTGGTCGTGGAGGTGCTCCAGCCGGGACACCCCGTCCTGCCAGGTGGGCGTCACGCCGTCGGCGACCCACCAGCACACGTGGCTGGGGTGCCCTGTCCGTTCGAACCAGTCGTGGCGCCTGTTCAGCGCCTCGCGGTGCAGGCCGGTGTAGACGGCGTCGAAGGCGGAGCGCGGGTCGGTCCAGAGCGAGAGGGTCGCGGCCAGGGCGGTGGTCAGCGCCGTACGGCCCTTGTCGTACCAGGTCGGTACGGCGAACTCGCCCCATGCGCCCCAGTCCGCCTCGAAGAGCACGCCTTGGTCGTTGTGTGCCGGCTCGGCGTGCCCGAGGTGTCCGGGGTGCCGGCTGATCGTCCGGTAGACGGCGTCACCGATGTCGTAGAACTCGCGGGTGAGCGGTGCGGGATCGGCGAGGGGGGACTTCAGGACGCCGAACGTGTACAGCGCGAGATGAGGCATGCGTCTCTCCCTGGTCGGGGCTGCCCGGGGTGGACCCGCCGGTGGCTCAGCCCGAAGGAACTCTCGTGCGACCGTGGGTGATCACCGAGGACCAGGTGAAGGTAGCCGCCTCCGCGAGCGCTGTCGACGTTGCGAAATCCCCGTCGAAGTGGCCTCTCGCACCGGTCCTTACGAGAACTGGGACGGTGGCGTTGCCTGTCGCCGCCTGTCCAGTGGGCGTGCGGGACGGGTGTTTGCCGGCACGCGCGAGCAGGCCCTGACACTTTCAGGTCGAGCGGTCCGGGTCCCACGACGAATGGCGACGTGCCCGAGGGCCTGTCCGACAATTCCTGCCTGCCGCGCGGCGTCTGGCACGCGCGCTCGCGGCGTTGCCGAAACGCCCACGTGGCTCCGCCACGAGGGCGCTCCGGCGCCTTGCGATCGCACGCACCAGACGCCGCGCGGCCCGCCCTTCGGGCGGACGACAGGAATTGCCAGACAGGCCCTAAGGGCTGTCCCGCAATCCCCGGCGGGCGCGCGACGACAGCTACGGCACCTCGCCGCGTTGTCGGATCGCCCGCATACATCCAGTATGCGGACGACCCTCCGCCTTGCGATGCACCGCATCTGACGCCGCACGCTGATCCGCCGCGGATTACGGGACAGCCCTTAGCACTCGATGAAGTCCATCGCGAGCCCGCCCCGGGCGGCCTCCTTCTGCTTGACCCTCATATCACCCGCTTTAGATCATGGCGTCGACCTGCTGTTTTTGCGGACTGCCGCACCGACGACCCGCTACGTGCACTCATCCCAGTCCCCCTTTCCGGGCCAGCCGGATGTCTCGCTGCTCTCCAGCACGCAGAGCATGGCGGTCCCCGTGTCGGGTCAGAATGGGCCGGGCTGTGGCGGGCGGTGACGTGGAGCCCGGGTCTTCGGCACTCACACGATCGCCGATGTCGAGACCGGCGTGCTCCCTGCAGGAGTCAGTGGTCTCCATTGCGGTATCAGTACTTCAGCGGTCGGCGGTGCCTGGCGGCACGACCCACTCGGCGGTTTGCCCGGTGAGGGAGGCGATCATGTCGAAGTCGCCGTCGTAGTGGAGTACGGTCAGCTGGTTCAGCTCCGCTGTGGCGGCGATGAGAAGGTCGGGGAGTGACAGTGCCCGGTGGAAGCCTGCGTTGAGAGCGTGGCGCTGGACCTCAAGCGCGCGGGTGAAAGTGTGGTCGTCGCTGCGCAGGTAGTCGAAGGCGTGGAGCCAGGTGCTGATTCGCGTTGCCTCGGCGGTGTCCCGGGCCGAGTGGATCATCTCGTACTCGGTGGGTTCGCAGACTGCGAGTAGATAGCGTTCGTGGAGGGGTTTGAGCACCTCTCTGACACCGGGATTCGTCCAGCGCGCCAGAGCGGACTTGTCGATCAGGTAGCGGTCCTGCATCAGGCGGCTCGGCCGCCTTCGTGTTTGAGGGTTCCGTCGGCATTGCGGGGGCCGGTGCTCTCGATGATCTCGCTGAAGTCGAAGTCGCCGGCGTCCATGGCGTCGAAGCCCTCCTGTCGCAGGTGCCGTTTGACGGCGTCCTCCATGGCGAGGCGTACGGCCTGGGCTTTTGTCTTGGTGCCGAAGATACGCATGGCCTCGGCGACCATGGTCTCGTCGAGGTCGATCACTGTCCTGGCCATGCTGGCCTCCTCGGAGGATTGGATGGTCCAAATGATATCAACATGCCACTCAAGGCGATATCGTTCCGGCGGGCCCGGCTGGTTTGGCCGTGAGCGCCGACTCCGCTGCGTCCGATCCATCTGCGGAGGCGCATCGCGTCGATGACAACCGCGGGCTGCGTCGTACACGGGAATGGTCTCTCCCGGGGCCGCTTCCTGGGGCGGTGTTTCCCGCGAGGCACGGCGACGCGTACTGCTACAGACATGTCGTTGATCGGCTCATTCAGGGCCAGGGCGGACTCGCTGCACACGACCGCACGAGGGGCCCGTGCGCACACAGCCGGCAGATCGGCGTGCGCCGTCTCCGGGGTGTCTGCTCGCCGATACACCCCGCGGGACAGTCCGTCCATTTGACGCTGCCGATGGCGACCCGTGGTCAGGGTGGACCTGAAACGGGAGCGAGGGTGCGACGAAACCACAGGTCAGACGCCCGACCCGTGGAACATCCCTGGGACTTTCAAGCCTGTCCCAGGGACATTCCAGGGACCCTCGCCGCATAGGCAGGGAAGCCCCTGACAGCGCAGAATGAAACGAACGCGCTGGTCAGGGCCCCTTTTCCTAGCACTCGATGATGTTCACCGCGAGCCCGCCCCGGGCGGTCTCCTTGTACTTGACGGACATGTCCGCTCCCTGGCGCGCCATGCCCTTGACCTGCATGTTCGAGGGAATCCGAGGGGCGATCCACGCCCGTAGGGACTTCTCAGGGACTTTCGGCCGGGAGGGGTCCCGCAGCCAGGCGTCCATCGCGGCGAGCCCTCGCTGCCCCGCACTGGGCATGAAGTGAGCGTAGTGATTGAGAGTGACCTTCGGTGTCGAGTGCCCGAGTCATTTGGGCAGGCTGACGACCGACTCGCCAGCCTCCAGCTGCACGCTCGCGTAAGTGTGGCGGAGGACGTGGAACATGTCCTCACGCGGGGCGGCATAGCGCGGGACCCGGCGGATTCGGTTGCCGTCGTGCCGCACCTTCTCGCCCGCGGACTTGATCAGCCCGGCGGCGGCGAGCGCACGCTTCCAGCTGCGGTAGTAGATGCGGTTGCCGTGCGACGAGGTGAGGATCAGGTCAACTGTGATCGGCTTCCGCTGGCGCTCTTCGAGCGCGGTGGTCGGGGCCTCCAGGTTCCGCCAGGGCAGCGTGCAGGAAGTCGACGGGAACCGGCGGAAGTGAGCTCGGGCCCTGAGCGCGCTTGTCCTTCCCCCCGGCCTCGGCCCGCAGCTGCTCCAGCTCCGCCCGATCAACCTCCCGCAGCTGGCCACCAGACGGCTCGGCCACCGGCCGGTCCGACGACTGCGACTCGTTGCGCTGAGCCCGCGATATCCAGCTGTGCAGCGTCCCGGGATGGACGCCCAGATCCTCGGCCACCTCCGGAATCGGCTGCCCGGTCTCCGCCGCGATCCGCACCGCCCCCTCCCGCAACTCGGCGTCGTAGATGCGCTTCCTGGATGCCATGACCCCTAACTGTCCATACGGTCACGGTCTCCACCAGTAGGGGAGGGGCATCCAGGCCGCGGACAGAGGCGGCCGCACATGCCGTCGGTGGTTATGCGGCAACAGGCCTACGACGCGTAGTGGAGGGGGTGGGGGATCCCAAGCGTGGTGCGGTGCATGCGGTGACGCTCATCCTCTACGGCAGACGGGTGGAGCGGGTGCCGAGGGACCGCAGCACATCCTCCTCGTGGTAGTAGGTGCGGCCCTTGCCGGTGCGCCGCCGCCAGCGCTGCTCGCTGGCATGGCGATACACGCTTCCGGAGGCGGTGCCCCACAACCTGGAGATGTCCGAGGCACTCAGCCATCGCACCCGCGGCACCGGCGACCGGGTCGCTCCCTCCGCGGGAGCGCCGGAGCCCCGCGCCATCCACTCCTGTGCGGACCAGCGGTGCGCGGGGTCCGCGGCGCAGCTGATCTCGACCGGCGGCCCGGCCCCGTCGGCGCGAGCCACGGCGGTCAGTACGCCGGCACAGCCGGGCTCGACGCACTCTCCCACCCGCATGCCGCGGCTCGTGGAAGGGTCGATCACGTACTTCGCCCGGCGTACGGCTCGTGCCGCCTCCTCGGAGAAGTCGGCCGCGGCCTCGTGCGCGGCGAGCCACGCGGCATGCCGCAGCAGGAACTCGACGAGGGCGGCCACCGTATCCGGGGGTGCGGCGATCTTCCGTTCCTCGACGACGAGACCGGACCAGGAGCGCAGCACGCCGAGGATCAGGGAGCGGGCCTCGGCCGCCGTGGTGTTGAAGGGGAGGCCGGGTGTCGGCGACGGGCCGCCGCCCGATGCCCGGCCGCGTGGCCGCTGGGAGCCTCCGAGGAGCTCGCCGCACTCGGCGTACAGGCTCGACAGTCGCTTCAGGCCGCGGGTCAGGCAGCGGACGCAGGCCGGGCAGAGCCGAGAGCCAGCCGCGGTGAGGCCCCGGGGGCGGCCCGACGCCACGCTTCTGGCGCGGCATGCGGCGCCCTCGCAGGCCGCCGGGCCTGCCAGCACGTGGTGAGTGGGGGCCGTGCCCTGTCCCTGAACCATGTTCGTCCTCCTCGAGTGGTGGTCCGCTACCGCTACAGGGAATCACCCGCGCCCGATCGCGTACGGGGACGGAATTCTTTCCTCGATCCTGCCGCGGATGCGCCTCACACAGTAGATGAACGAACCGAATTTCCGGTCTGCTTCGCGCGCCGGTGGATCGTTTTCCGGAGAATGTTCAGGGGTTTGTCAAGGTGATCACTTGTGGGGCTCTGACCTGCGTAAACAACGGTTACCGTCTGTCCGGAATTAACAATTCTCTGACTCTCTCATGTGCCTTCTGTGGGTGTGTTGAGTTGACTTCACGACGGAGTTCCGAAGAAGGTGATCACTAACTTCCTCAGCAGTGTGCCCAGTGACCGGCAGGGAAATCATTGAAATTCTTGCTCGGCGCCCCGATGGCACGAAGGAGAATGGGATGCACAGCACGTTGATCGTGGCCCGGATGGAACCCCGGTCGGCCACGGAGGTCGCCGACCTCTTCCGCGCCTTCGACGACACCGAGATGCCCCACCGGATGGGAACCAGGCGCCGCCAGCTCTTCTCGTACCGCGGCCTGTACTTCCATCTCCAGGACTTCGACGGCGTAGACGGGGGCGAGCGCATTGAGGAGGCGAAGACCGCCCCCCGGTTCATTGGCATCAGCGACGACCTGAAGCCGTTCATCACCGCCTACGACCCGGCCACGTGGCGTTCTCCCGCGGACGCCATGGCGCAGCGCTTCTACCACTGGACCGCACAGTGAGCACGTCGTACGGCCGGCGGGTGGTCATCACCGGCATAGGCGTGACCGCCCCCGGTGGTGTGGGTGTAAAGAACTTCTGGCAGCTGCTGACCGACGGGCGCACCGCGACCCGCCGCATCAGTTTCTTCGACCCGTCCCCGTACCGCTCCCAGATCGCCGCGGAGGTCGACTTCGACGCCGAGCTGCTCGGGCTGAGCGCACAGCAGATCCGGCGGATGGACCGGGCCGCGCAGTTCGCCGTGGTGACGGCGGGCGAGGCGATGGCCGACAGCGGCCTGGACCTCGGCGGCCTCGATCCGTATCGCACCGGAGTGACTATTGGCAGCGCGGTCGGCGCCACCATGGGCCTCGACCAGGAGTACCGCACCGTCAGCGACAGCGGCCGCCTCGAACTGGTCGATCACACCTACGCGGTACCGCATCTTTACAACTACATGGTGCCCAGCTCCTTCGCCGCCGAGGTGGCGTGGTCCGTGGGCGCCGAGGGCCCCGCCACAGTGGTCTCCACCGGCTGTACCTCGGGCCTGGATTCGGTGGGGTACGCCACCGAGCTGATCCGTGAAGGTTCCGCCGACGTCATGGTGACCGGCGCGGCGGACGCGCCTATCTCGCCGATCACGGTGGCGTGTTTCGACGCCATCAAGGCGACCACGCCGCGCAACGACGACCCGGAGCACGCCTCCCGTCCCTTCGACCGGACCCGCAACGGGTTCGTCCTGGGCGAGGGCGCCGCGGTCTTCGTACTGGAGGAGCTGGAGAGCGCCAGGCGCCGGGGTGCCCATGTCTACGCGGAGATCGCCGGCTACGCCACGCACAGCAACGCCTTCCACATGACCGGCCTGCGGCCCGACGGCCGGGAGATGGCCGAGTCGATCAGGGTCGCGCTGGACGAGGCACGGCTCAACCCGGACGACGTGGACTACGTCAACGCACACGGTTCGGGTACCAAACAGAACGACCGGCATGAGACGGCTGCTGTCAAACGCAGCCTGGGCGAGCACGCCCACCGGGTGCCGATCAGCTCGATTAAGTCGATGGTCGGGCACTCGCTGGGCGCCATCGGCTCGATCGAGATCGCCGCTTGCGCGCTCGCGATGAAGCACGGCGTCGTCCCGCCGACCGCCAACCTGCGCACGCCGGACCCCGAGTGCGACCTGGACTACGTGCCGCTGACCGCACGCGACTGGAAGACCGACGCCGTGCTCTCGGTGGGCAGCGGCTTCGGGGGATTCCAGAGCGCCATGGTGCTGGCCCGCCCGGAGAGGAGCGCGGCATGACCGGATCAGACGTCAAGACCGTGGTCACGGGGCTGGGGGTGGCCGCCCCCAACGGCTGCGGCAAGGACGCCTACTGGGCGGCGACCCGTAAGGGCGTCAGCGGCATCGGCCACGTCACCCGCTTCGACCCCGCGCGGTATCCGGCCCGGCTTGCCGGGGAGATCGACGACTTCGTCGCCGAGGAGCACCTGCCGGGGAGGCTGCTCCCGCAGACCGACCGGATGACCCGGATCGCCCTGGCCGGCGCCGACTGGGCGCTCGCCGACGCGGGCGTCGATCCGCGGGAGCTGCCCGAGTACGGCATGGGTGTCATCACGGCCAGCTCGTCGGGTGGCTTCGAGTTCGGCCAGCGGGAGCTGAAGGCGCTGTGGAGCAAGGGCAGCCGCTATGTGAGCGCCTATCAGTCCTTCGCCTGGTTCTACGCGGTGAACAGCGGTCAGATCTCCATCCGCAACGGCATGCGCGGCCCCAGCGGCGTGGTCGTCAGCGACCAGGCGGGCGGGCTCGACGCGATCGCTCAGGCCCGGCGGCAGATCCGCAAGGGCACGCGGCTGCTGATGGCGGGCGCCGTGGACGCGTCCATCTGCCCGTGGGGCTGGGTCGCCCAGATGACGAGCGGCCGGTTGAGCACGAGCGAGGACCCGGAGCGGGCCTATCTGCCCTTCGACCCCGCCGCGCGCGGCCATGTGCCCGGCGAGGGCGGGGCGCTGCTGGTCCTCGAGGACCTCAGGAGCGCCCGTGCCCGCGGGGTCGACACGGTCTACGGCGAGATCGCCGGATACGCCTCGACCATGGACCCCCGGCCGGACAGCGGCCGTCCCCCGGGGCTGACCAGAGCGATCGAGCTGGCGCTCGCAGACGCGGGCACCGCTCCGCAGGACATCGACGTGGTGTTCGCCGACGCGGCGGCGCTCCCCGGTCTCGACCGTGCCGAGGCCGCGGCGATCTCTCAGGTGTTCGGCCCGCGGGCCGTGCCCGTCGCCGCGCCCAAGACCCAGACGGGACGCCTCTACTCGGGTGCGGCGCCGCTGGACGTGGCCGCCGCGTTCCTCGCCATGCGGGACGGCGTCATCCCGCCCGCCATCGGCGTCACCCCCGACCCCGCGTACGGCCTGGACCTGGTCGTCGGGGAGGAACGTGCCGCCAACATCCGCTCCGCCCTGGTGATCGCCCGCGGCCACGGAGGCTTCAACTCGGCGCTCGTGGTCCGCGCCGTATAGCCGGCAACAGCAATGACCGGCCCAAGCGGCAGCAGTGACCTGCCCCAGACGAAAGGACATCCCGCCATGCCTGCCCGTGAGTTCACCATCGAGGACCTCAAGCGGATCCTGCGCGAGGGCGCTGGCTCGGACGACGCCGTGAACCTCGACGGCGACATCCTCGACACCGACTTCGAGGCGCTCGGCTACGAATCGCTGGCGATGCTGGAGACCGGCGGACGTATCGAGCGCGAGTTCGAAGTGACGCTGGACGACGACGCGCTGACCGAGGCGAGGACGCCGCGCGCGCTGATCGAAGTCGTCAACGACACGCTGGCGCCGTCCGGTGTCGCCTGACCGCCGACCTGGCACCTGGCATCCCCTGAGCACCATGGAGGAAGCATGACGGAACATGAGAAGAAGGTCGCCATCGTCACCGGCGGCACCAGCGGCATTGGCCTGGAGACGGCCCGGCTGCTGGCATGCCAGGACCACCGGGTGTTCCTGTGCGCCCGTACCGAGAGCAGCGTGAGCGCCACCGTCAAGGAACTGGCCGACGAAGGCCTCGAGGTCGACGGGGCCCCCTGCGACGTCCGCTCCGGGGACGACATCCACCGCTTCGTACAGCAGGCCGTGGACCGCTTCGGTCCCATCGACGTGCTGGTCAACAACGCGGGACGGTCCGGCGGCGGGGTCACCGCGGACATCGCGGACGAGCTGTGGTTCGACGTCATCAACACGAACCTCAACAGCGTGTTCATGATGACCCGCGAGGTGCTCAACACCGGTGGAATGCGGCACAAGCGCCGCGGCCGGATCATCAACATCGCCTCCACCGCGGGCAAGCAGGGCGTGGTGCTCGGTGCCCCGTACTCGGCTTCCAAGCACGGCGTCGTCGGCTTCACCAAGGCGCTCGGCAACGAACTCGCCCCCACCGGGATCACGGTGAACGCCGTCTGCCCCGGCTACGTCGAGACACCGATGGCCGAGCGTATCCGCCAGGGCTACGCCACGGCGTACGACACCAGCGAGGAGGCCATCCTGCGGAAGTTCCAGGCGAAGATCCCGCTGGGCAGGTACTCCCTGCCCGAAGAAGTGGCCGGCCTGGTCGGCTATCTGGCCTCCGACACCGCCGCCCCCATCACCGCCCAGGCACTCAACGTCTGTGGAGGCCTGGGCAATTTCTGACCGCCGCAGCGCGTCCGCTGCGAGCACCCAGCGAAGGAGAGCCATGACGACCCGCCAGGTCGAGCACGACATCACCATCGACGCCCCGGCCGACGCCGTCTACCGGCTGCTCGCCGAGGTGCGGAACTGGCCGCGGATCTTCCCGCCCACCATCTACGTCGACCACGTCGAGCGAGGCGCCGACGAGGAGCGCATCCGCATCTGGGCCACCGCCAACGGCGAGCCCAAAAGCTGGACGTCGCACCGCACACTGGATCCGGACCGGCTGCGGATCACCTTCCGACAGGAGGTCTCCAGCCCTCCGGTCGCCGTGATGAGCGGGACCTGGATCATCGAGCCGCTGGCCGACTCAACCTGCCGGGTCGTGCTACTGCACGACTACCGGGCGATCGACGACGACCCACGCAGCCTCGAGTGGATCGACCAGGCCGTCGACCGCAACTCCCGCACCGAACTGGCCGCCCTGAAGCAGAACGTGGAATTGGCCCACGCCTCCGAGGAACTCACCTTCTCCTTCGAGGACACCGTCCGGATACCGGGCCAGGCCAAGGACGTCTACGACTTCATCAACGAAGCAGGGCAGTGGTCACAGCGGCTCCCGCACGTGGCCAACGCCCGTCTGGACGAGACGACTCCGGGACTGCAGACGCTGGAGATGGACACGTACGCGAAGGACGGTTCGACGCACACCACCAAGTCGTACCGGGTGACGTTCCCCCACCACAAGATCGCGTACAAGCAGGTCACCCTGCCTGCCCTGATGACGCTGCACACGGGCTGGTGGACCTTCACGGAGGACGCCGAGGGCGTCACCGCCACCTCGCAGCACACCGTGGTCCTCAACACTGAGAACATCGCCAGGGTGCTCGGCCCCGAGGCGACGGTCGCGGATGCCCGCGCGTACGTGCGTGACGCGCTGGGCACCAACAGCCGCGCCACGCTCGGCCACGCGAAGAACTACGTGCAGGGCAAGCGCTGACGATGGCCGACTCGTCCGTCGACACCGACGTCATCGTCGTGGGGGCGGGTCCGATCGGGCTGCTGCTTGCCGGGGAACTGTGTCTGGGCGGTGCCCGGGCGACCGTGCTTGAGCAGCTGCCGGCCCCGAGCACCGCGTCGCGGGCCTCGGCCCTGCATGCCCGTACCTTGGAGATCCTCGACCAGCGGGGTCTGCTCGAAGCGCTGGGGACGGTGCCCTGCGACAGGGTCGGGCACTTCGGGGGAATCAGGCTGGACTTCGAAGGTCACGACAGCAGGTTCCGGGGCCCGTGGAAGGTGCCGCAGACCCGCACCGAGCGTCTGCTCGGCGACTGGGCGGCCGGTCTCGGCGCGGTCATCAGCCGCGGGCACGAACTCGTGGCCATGCGGCAGACCGAGCGGGGGGTCGAGGCCGAGGCGCTGGGCCCCGGCGGTCGGGTTCTGATCCGGGCGGCCTACCTGGTGGGCTGCGACGGTGAACGCAGCACCGTGCGGCGCCTGGCGGGCATCGGCTTCCCGGGGGCTGACGCGACGCGGGAGCTGCTCGCCGCCGACGTGGGCGGAATCGACGTGCCCGACCGCAGGTTCGAACGCCACGAGCGCGGCCTGGCCGTGGCCAACCGGCGGCCCGACGGCATCACCCGGGTCATGGTGCACGAGTTCGGCAGGGCCCCCGCTGCCCGCGGCAAGGGGCCGGAGTTCGCGGAGGTCGCCGAGGTGTGGGAAAGGGTCACCGGGGAGGCCATCAGCGCAGGCGAACCGGTTTGGGTCCATGCCTTCCGCAACGCCCGCAGGCTGGCCGCGCGGTACCGCAGCGGCAGGGTCCTGCTGGCCGGGGACGCCGCCCACGCGCAGCTGCCGGTCGGCGGGCAGGCCCTCAACCTGGGGCTGCAGGACGCCGCGAACCTGGGCTGGAAGCTGGCGGCCCAGATACGCGGCTGGGCGCCGGACGGTCTGCTCGACAGCTATCACGAGGAGCGGCACGACGTCGGCCGCCGGGTTCTCGCCGACATCGAGGCACAGGCCACGCTGCTGCTCGGCGGCCCCGAGGTCGAGCCGCTGCGCACCGTGGTGACCGAGTTGCTCGGTCACGAAGAGGTCGTCGAGCACTTGGTCCGCAAGATCAGCGGCCTCGACATCCGCTACCCGAGCGCGAGCGACGCCCCGTTGGTCGGCCGCCGCCTGCCGCACTGGGAGCTGACCACGGGCGACGGCCGGTACAGCGTGCCGGAGCTGCTCCGCGACGGCCGCGGGGTACTGCTCGACGCCGCGGCCGACCCGGCCGCGGGAGCGCCGGCCGGATGGGCCGGCCGGGTCCGCACAGTGCGGGCCGCCACGCCGCCGGGACGGGCCGTCCTGATCCGCCCTGACGGCTACGTCGCCTGGGCCGACGACGGCAGGACGCCCCTCCGCGACGCGCTGCACCACTGGTTCGGCGCCCCTGAACAGGAGACCCCTTGATGGACGTGCAGGACACGGCGTACGACGCCGAGGTCATCGTCGTCGGCGCGGGACCGACCGGACTGATGCTCGCGGGGGAGCTGCGGCTTGCCGGGGTCGAGGTCGTGGTGCTCGACCGGCTGGCCGAACCCACCACCGAGTCGCGCGGCCTCGGCTTCACCCCGAAGACCATGGAGGTGTTCGCGCAGCGCGGTCTGGTCGAACGCTTCGCCGATCTGGGCATCCCGCTGCAGACCACGAGCCGCGGCCACTTCGGCGGACTGCCCCTCGACTTCGAGGTCTTCCCCGGTGCCCATCCCGCGGTGCAGAACCTGCCCCAGGCGTACACCGAGACGATGCTGCGCACCTGGGCCGCGGAGCTCGGCTGCGACCTCCGCCGCGGTCACACGGTCGTCGGACTGGCCGACACCGGGGAGTACGTGGACGTCAGCGTGGAAACACCGGACGGGCCGAGGCACTTGCGCACCCGGTACCTGGTCGGTTGCGACGGGGGGCGCAGCACGGTCCGCGGTCTCGCGGGTTTCGACTTCCCCGGCACCCCCGCCACTCTGGAGCTGCTCCTCGCCGACGTCCGCGGCTGCGACATCAGGCCACGGTTCATCGGCGAGTGGCTGCCTGGCGGCGTCGCGATGGCAGCCCCCCTCGGCGACGGGGTGCACCGGGTGGTGGTGTGCGAACGGGACACACCGGTGCGACGGCGGACCGGGGAACCGGATTTCAGCGAGGTCGCCGACGGCTGGCGACGGCTCACCGGAGAGGACATCAGCCATGGCGACGCGCTGTGGGTGAGTGCGTTCGGCGACGCCACCCGCCTGGCGACCGAGTACCGCAGAGGACGGGTGCTGCTCGCGGGGGACGCCGCGCACGTCCACCTCCCGGCCGGCGGACTCGGCATGAACACCGGTATCCAGGACGCCTTCAACCTGGGTTGGAAGCTGGCCGCCGTGGTCCGCGGCCGGGCGCCGCGGTCGCTGCTCGACACCTACCACGCCGAGCGGCACGCAGTGGGCCGCCGGCTGCTCGACAACACCCGTGCCCAGGGGCTGCTGTTCCTGGGCGGCGATGCGATGCAGCCACTGCGCGGGGTACTCGGCGAGCTCACTGAGTACGAGGTGGTGCACCGGCACCTCGCCGGCCTGGTCAGCGGCCTGGAGATCCGCTACCCGACGGGCCCGGGCCGGCATCCGCTGCTCGGACTGCGCATGCCGGACGTCGAACTCGTCGGCGACGCGGGTACGACCACGGCCTTCACCCTGCTCCGGGCCGCGCGTGGACGCGGACTCGTCCTCGCCCACGACGACGCGGTGCTGCGGTCCGCGCGGCCCTGGGCCGACCGGGTGGACGTGGTGACCGCCAAGCCGGCCACCGGCATCCCCGCCTGCGACCCACCGCCGGACGCCCTGCTGGTACGGCCCGACGGACACGTGGCCTGGGCCGCACCGGGCGAGGCGGAGGAGCTGACCGAAGCGCTGGACCGCTGGTTCGGCCCGCCCGCGGCCCGGGCGGTCTGAGACGGCAGAAAGGAAGCACATGCCGTACGACGCGAACGCGTTGAGCAGGATCGCGGACCGGCTCGAGGTACAGGACCTGGTCGACCGCTATCTGGCCAGCCTGGACGAGGCGGCCTTCGACGACGCCTGGGCCAGGTCGGTCTTCACCGAGGGCGGCCGATTCGAGTTCCCGATGGGCGGCCACGACGGCGTGCCCGGCATGGCCTCGTTCACCGCCGCGATGATGGGCAAATGGCGCCGTACCCACCACGTGGCCGCCGGTCACCGCGTCGAGGTCGACGGCGACCGGGCGCGGGTCCGCGGAAATCTGATCGCCACCCATCTGCACCCCGATGAGATTCCGGCAGAGCACTTTCAGGTCGGCGACCGCTTCGAAGGCGAGGCGGTACGCACCGACGCTGGCTGGCGTTTCACGCGTCTGGCGCTCGAGGTGGTCTGGACCCGGGGCACGCCGCCGGGGCGCGTCGGTATCCACAACGACTAGGGCAGTTCACATGCGCATTCTCATCGCGGTCGCGCCGTTGACCGCTCACCTGTACCCCAGCGTCCCGCTGGCGTGGGCACTGCAGAGCGCCGGACACGAGGTCCGGGTTGCCAGCAACTCCGGCCTGGCCGGCCAGATCACCGCGACCGGGCTCACCGCGGTCGAGCTGGGCGAGCCTGCCTCGCCGCCCCCGCCGGTCGGTGACGAGGAACTGGAGCACTTCACCGACGCGCTCGGATTCCCGGCCGGCTCCGACGCCGACCAGCTGTGGCGGGCGACCCGCTACTACAAGGCGCTCAACTACAAGCGCTACTATCCCGACGACGAGGGACGGCAGGAGCTCGCCGACAACCTGGTCGAGGCCGCCCGCGACTGGCGCCCCGACCTGGTGATCTGGGACCCCGCCTGCCCGATAGGCTCCCTTGCGGCCAGGGAGAGTGGGGCCGCGTCCGCCCGCATGCTCTGGGGCCCCGACTACTTCGGCTGGGTCCGCCGACGGCTGACCGAGCGCGGCTACGATCCGACGGCCGCCGCGAGCGCCGACAAGGATCCGCAAGCCGCGCTGCTGGCACCGGTGTTCAGGCGGTTCGGCCGTGACCTCTCCGAGGACCTGCTCTTCGGTGACTTCACCGTGGACCCGCTGCCCGCGCAGCTGTCCAGGCCCGACACCCTGCGGGTGCTCCCGATGCGCTGGGTGCCGTACACCGGCACCGCGCCGGTACCGCCGTGGCTGTCGCGGCCGCCGTCGCGGCCGCGCGTGGTCCTGTCGCTCGGCGTAACCGGGCGTACCGTGCACGACGGCCGTGACGAGCGGGTCGCGGCCGCCCTGGAGGCGGTCGCCGGGATGGACGTCGAGGTGGTCGCCACGGTCAACGCCGACCAGCTGGGGCCGCATCCTCATATACCCGACAACGTACGCATCGTCGACTACCTACCGCTCACCCAGGTGATGCCGACCTGCTCGGCGATCATCCACCACGGCGGCTTCGGTACGTTCTTCGCGGCGGCCACGCACGGTGTGCCGCAGATGATCGTCATGGAGGAGCTGGGCAGTGCGCTGAACAGCACCCGGTATCTCGAGGCCAGGAGCGCCGGTGTGGTCCTGCGCGGCGACGGCATCACGGCGGCGCGGATGCGCGAGCAGCTCCACCGCATGCTGAACGAGCCGTCGTTCCGCACGGGGAACGACGCCGTGTACGCGGACATGACCGCGGCGCCCAGCCCCACGGAGCTGGTACCGGTCCTGGAGCGGATGGCCGCGCAGCACCGGGTCCGGGACTGATCCGACATGGACGTGGTGGAAACCCGGGTTCCGGGCGCGTTCGTGTTCACCCCGCGCCAGATCCGCGACGAGCGTGGTTCGTTCTTCGAGGCGTTCCGCCACGACCTGGTGGAGGAGGTCACCGGGCGCCCCTTTCGACCGGAGCAGATCAACTACTCGATCTCGGCGCGGAACACCCTCCGCGGCATCCACTCGGTGACCGTGCCGCCCGGCCAGGCCAAGTACGTCGCCTGCCTGCGCGGTGCGGTGCGCGACATCGTGGTCGATCTGCGGGTCGGTTCACCCGCTTTCGGTACGCACCAGGTGAGCTCTCTCGACGCCGGTTCCGGGCGCTGTGTCTACGTCCCGGAGGGGGTGGGACACGGATTCCTCGCGCTCGCCGATGACACCTGCGTCAGCTACGTCGTCTCCACCCGCTACGTGCCCGGCACGCAGGTCGACATCGACCCGCTCGATCCCTGTCTGGCGCTGCCGTGGGGACTGCGCGAGCCACCGCTGATGTCGGAGAAGGACGCGAAGGCCCCGGGGGTGCGTGCGGCGCTCGCCGCGGGACTGCTCGCGCACTGGCACGACGTGCGCTGACGTCGTGCGTTCGCACTTACTACACAAGGAGTTCCTTCTTTGAGTATCGATGCCGGCGCGGCGGCACCGCCGCGGGCGACCCGCAGGGAATGGCTGGGACTGGCCGTCCTCGCCCTTCCCACCATGCTCATCGCCATGGATCTGACGGTGCTGCACCTGGCCCTCCCCACGCTCACCGCGGACCTGCGGCCCGGCAACACCGAGTTGCTGTGGATCGTGGACATCTACGGGTTCCTCATCGCCGGGTTCCTGATCCCCATGGGTGCCATCGGCGACCGCGTCGGCCGCCGTCGGCTGCTGCTGATGGGCGCGGCGGCGTTCGGCGCGGCCTCGGTGCTCTCGGCGTTCTCGGTCAGCCCGCTGATGCTCATCGTGTCCCGGGCAGTCCTTGGCATCGCGGGCTCGACCCTGATGCCCTCCACCCTCTCCCTGATCCGCGTCATGTTCCGCGATCCCAAGCAGCAGGGGGCGGCCATCGGGGCCTGGGCCGCCTTCTTCGGTCTCGGCACGGTGATCGGGCCGCTGATGGGCGGCGCCTTTCTGGAGCTGTTCTGGTGGGGCTCGGTCTTCCTGCTCGGCGTGCCGATCATGCTGCTCCTCATCGTGCTCGGCCCGCTGGTGCTGCCCGAGTATCGCGACATGTCGGTCGCCCGTCCTGACCTGACCAGTGCCGTCATGTCCGTCGTCGGGATGCTCGCCCTGATCTTCAGCCTGAAGCGGTTCACCGCCGAGGGGCCGATCGCCGAGCCGACCGTCGCCCTTGTGACCGGCCTCGTGCTCGCGGTGCTGTTCCTGCGCCGCCAGGGCCGGCTGGAACAGCCACTGGTCGACCTGACGTTGTTTCGCAACGGTCTGTTCGGCACGGCCCTGGGCATGCTGGTGCTCGCCACCTTGCTGCAGGCCGGATCGCAGTTCCTGGTCATGCAGTACCTGCAGCTGGTGCGCGGCCTTGCCCCGCTTCAGGCCGGGCTGTGGTCATTGCCGTTCACCGTCGGGGTCATCATCGGGTCCATGGCCGGGCCGGCGCTCGCCGGGCGGATCAGGCTGAGCGCGCTGCTCGCCGGGAGCCTTGCGGTCGCCGCGCTCGGCATGGTGCTGCTGACACGGGTCGCCGGTCCCGCCGACCTGGTCCTCGCGGTAACGGGGACGGGCGTCATCGGGCTCGGTCTCGGGCCGATGGTCGCGCTCGGCACCGGGCTGATCGTCGGAGCGGCGCCGCTCGAGCGGGCCGGAGCCGCCTCCGCGATGGCCTCGACCGCCACCGAGTTCGGCAGCGCGCTGGGCGTCGCCGTGCTCGGCAGCGTGGGCTTCGCGGTGTACCGGGCCGACCTGTCCGACAGCCTCCCCGCGGGGCTGTCTGGCTCCGCCGCCGAGGAAGCGAGGAACACCCTCGCCGAGGCGGTCGACGTGGCCGGGCGGCTCCCGTCCCCCACCGGCTCACAGCTGCTGTCCGCAGCACGGGAGGCCTTCGTGCACGGCCTGCAGACGAGTGCGCTCGTCGGTGCCGCCGTCGCCCTGCTGCTGGCCACCGCGGCCGGGACCCTGTTGCGTAACGCCCGCATGCCGGGTCCACCGCCCGCGGCGGCGGACGACACGGCGACGTCTCTGAAGAAAGTGGATGACTGACATGCAGAGCCCGGTGGGCGTCTGGACCGGCCACGTACGGCACGACGGGCGGACCGACCCCTACACCATCTCGTTCGCGCCGGACGGGACCATCGCGCTGCGCACCCCCGTCACCGTGGGCACCGGTACCTGGACCGCCGGGGAGGAGGGCCGGTTCACGTACCAGCTCACCGAGACGTTCACCCCGGCGAGCGGTCACGCGGGCTGGCTGCAGGCGCACGTTGAAGCCCGGATGGAGGGATCGGCGCACAGCGGCGTCGGCACCGCCCGCATCCACACCCCGGACGGCGTGGTGGTGCACACCACCACGGCCGAGTCCAGCGGCGAACGCGTCGGCGACCTGCCCGCCGACTGGCACGACCTGGTGGAGCTGGGCGCGCCGATCCGGGGCCGCACCCTCCACCCCGGGGACGACGGCTTCGAGGAGGCGAGCTCCGGCTGGCTGCTCACCGTCACACACCGGCCCGCCGCGGTCGTCGTCGCCGCGGACGCCGACGACGTGGCCGCCGCCATCCGGTTCGCGGCCGAGCACGGCCGGCCGGTCGCGGTGGAGTCGACCGGACACGGCAAGTCGGTGCCCGCCGACGGCGCGGTGTACATCGCGACCCGTCAACTGCGGGATCTGTCGGTCGACCCGTGGTCCCGCACCGCCTGGGTCGGGGCCGGGCTGCGCTGGGGCGAGGTGCTCGACGCCGCCGCCGAGCACGGTCTCGCCCCGCTGTGCGGCTCCTCCGACCAGGTTGGGGTGATGGGCTATCTGACCGGCGGCGGACTGCCGATGACCTGTCGTACGCACGGCTTCGCCGCGGACCACGTCCGCTCCCTGGAGCTGGTCACGGCCGACGGCCGCGTCCGCACCGTCTCCCCGGACCTGGAACCCGACCTGTTCTGGGCGGTAAGGGGCGGCGGAAGCAACTTCGGCGTGGTGACGGCCGCAGAGATCGACCTGGTGGAGCTGCCCGAGGTCTACGGCGGCGAGCTGGTGTATCCGGGCGAGGACCCCGCGCGGGCGGCGCATGTGCTGCGGTCCTACCTGGAATGGGCCAAGGAGCAGCCGGAGGACATGTCGTCTTCGGTCACCCTGGTGCGGCTCCCTGACGTGCCGCAGGTGGCACGGGAGTTGCGCGGCCGCTCGTTGCTGCAGGTGCACGTCGTCCACGCGGGGGGCGAGGCGGACGGCGCCCGGCTGGTGCAGCCGCTGCGCGAGCTCCGCCCCGAGCGGGACACCTGCGTCACCATGCCGTACCGGGGCGTCACCGAACTGCACCATGACCCGAAGCACCCGGTCAGGGTGCACTTCCGCAGCGCGCTGCTGTACGACCTGGACGACGCGGCGGTCGAGACGCTGGTCTCATTCATCGATCAGGCTTCGCCCGACGGTCCGTTCCCCGGTGTCGAACTGCGCCATCTGGGCGGCGCGTTGGCCCGTCCGCCACGCCGGGCGCACGCGGTGGGCAGCAGGGACGCGGCGTTTCACCTGTGGCTGCGCCTGCCCGTCCCCGCCGGGCAGGCGAATACGGTGCGCCGGGCCGCGGACGAGATGCTCACCCGGCTGCGGCCGTGGGACACCGGCCAGGCGCTTCCGGGCTTCCTCTACGAGCACGACGGCGACCCGGAGCGGATCCGGAGTGCTTACGCGGAGGAGGACCACCGGCGGCTGACGGAGCTGAAGGCCACCTACGACCCGCTGAACGTGTTCCGCATCAACCACACCATCCCGCCCGTCTCTGACAGGGCGTGAAAGGGGTAACGACATGTCGCTCTCAGTACAGACGCAGGAGGCCCTTACCGAGGCCGGCAAGCTGGCCGGGGCCCAGGCCGCACAGGCCGACGCCGAGCGCAGGGTGCGCCCGGAAGTGGTGCGGGCCCTGGTGGACGCCGGATTCGCCCGATGGCGGGTGCCGACCCGCTGGGGCGGGGACTGGCGCAGCCACCAGGACCTGACCGCAGCGGTGGCGAAGCTGGCCGAGGACTGTCCCTCGACGGCGTGGCTCGCCAGCGTCGCCGCCTATTCCGCCCGCTATGTGGCCTGTCTGCCGGAGCAGGGGCAGGCTGACCTCTGGGCGGAGGGCCCCGACACATTGGCGGCGATCGTCTTCAAGCCGCTGGGCACGGTGGTCCCGGTGGAGGGCGGATACCGCCTCTCCGGGTCCTGGACCTACGTCAGCGGTGTCGACCACTTCGACTGGGCGCTGCTGACCGGCCCCGCCCCCGGCCCGCAGTCCGGTGGACAGCCCATGCGGCTCTTCGCGGTGCCGCGACGGGACTACACCTTCGAGGACACCTGGTCCTCCCTCGGCATGCGGGGCACCGGCAGCCATACGGCCGTCTTGGACGACGTGTTCGTACCCGAGCACCGCACCTGCCTGCGCGAGGACGCCATGCGGGGCGAGACCGTCGGCCACCCCGGCTACCCCAAGCTGTCGAACCCGGCCGTGAGCGGGCTGATGTTCACCGGTCCCGTGCTGGGCGCCGCACGCGGTGCGCTCGCCGTGGCGGCGCAGCTGGTGGCGGCGGCTCCCACCGGCCCCCGGGCCGTCGCAGGCCAGGCCTACCAGGTGGACTTCGCCCGGGCCGCCGGTGACATCGACGCGGCCCAGCTACTGCTCGAGCGGGCCGCCACGGTCGCGGACGGCGCCGAGCTGCCGGCGGAGCTCGTGCGCCGCAACCGCAGGGACTGCGCGCTGGCGCTGCAGATGCTCGTCGCAGCTGCGGACCGGCTGCTGCGCATCGGCGGCACCAGGGCTCAGGAGGACGGTCACCCGCTGCAGCGGTACTGGCGGGACATCCGCTCGGTCGCCAGCCATGCCGTCATGCAGTTCGAGCCCGCGGCGGTCGACTACACCCAGGGCCTCGTGGGCCAGGACCGAAAGGGACATTGATGATCTTGGTAACCGGGGCCACCGGGCACGTCGCCAGGCCGCTGGTGGACGAACTGCTCGCGGCCGGCCGGAAGGTGCGCGCGCTCAGCCGCGACCCGGCCCGGGCCGGGCTGCCCGACGGCGTGGAGGTGGCGGCCACCGCCGATCTCCCGCTGGACGGCGTCACATCGGTCTTCTTCGTCACGGCCGCATTCCCGCAGGGCCACGAGGAGCCGATCGGGAAGATGCAGGCGGCGGGGGTCCGCCGCATCGTCGCCCTGTCGTCCTACTCGGTCCTCGACGACGACCCCAAGAACATGATCGGCGTCAAGCACCGGGAGCTGGAGCGCCGGATCGACGAGACCGGTGCGGAGCGGACGTTCCTGCGGCCCGCCGGCGGGTTCGCGGCGACCGCCCTGGAGTGGGCCGAACGGATCAGGACCGACGGCATCGCCCCCTTCCCCTTCAAGGACGCGCAGACCGCTCCGCTGCACGAGCGTGACATCGCGGCGATGGCCGCCCGCGCCCTGCTGACCGATGACCTGGTGGGCGAGGCACCGCTGTTCAGTGGTCCCGAGTCGCTCAGCTACAGCGACCGGGCCCGCATCATCGGCGAAGTGACCGGCGAGCCGGTCCGCTTCGCCGAGCTCAGCCACGACGAGGCGCGGCAGGAGTGGCTGCGGGCCGGCATACCCGCGCATGCCGTGGAGGCCCGGCTGCGGATGTTCGCGAAGCTCGTCGGCCGCCCGCACGAGATCTCTCCGGTCGACTCCTACCTGGGCCGGCCGGGCCTGACCTTCGCCCAGTGGGTGGCCGAGCACATCAACTCATTCCGAAAGGTGACGACATGATTCTGGTATCAGGTGCCTCGGGCAACGTCGGCGGCGAACTGCTGCGGCAGCTGCGGACCGAGGGAACCGCCGTCCGCGCGCTGACCAGGAACGCGGCGCGGGCCGGGCTCCCGGCCGGCACGGGCGTGGCCGAGGGCGACTTCAGCGACCCGCGGTCGCTGACCAAGGCCTTCTCCGGAGCGGACGCCCTGTTCCTCATGATGTCCGGGAACGAGACCGCGGTCCTCGCCGAGGCGGCACGGGCCGGCATACGGCGGGTGGTGTTCCTGTCCAGCATGGCGGTGGACACCCGCCCGGACTCCTTCATCGGCCGGGTACATCGGGAGGCCGAACAGGCCATCGCGGCTTCGGGACTCGAGTGGACGTTCCTGCGCCCGGGCCAGTTCGCCTCCAACACCCTGTCCTGGCGCGAGCAGCTCGCCGGGGGGGACGTGGTGCGCACGCCGTTCGCCCGGGTCGGGCTGCCCGCCATCCATCCCGGTGACATCGCGGCGGTGGCCCGGACCGCGCTCACCCAGGACGGTCACGCCGGTGCGGCGCACTCGCTCACCGGCCCCGAGGCAATCACCCCCGTCGAGCAGGTGGCGGCGGTGGGCCGCGCGATCGGACGGGAGCTGCGGCACGAGGAGATCACGGCGGAGCAGGCCGCGGAGCAGATGAGTGCGCACATGCCGCCCGAGATCGTCGCCGCCTCGCTGGAGTTCCTCGGCGACCCCACGGATGCGGAGACCCAGGCCCTGCCCGTGGTCGAGAAGGTGACGGGGAAGCCGGCGCGGACCTTCGAGGAGTGGGCGCGCGACAACGCCGACTCGTTCCGCTGACACCTGCTCAACCCGGGAAAGGGGCGCGACAGTGCTCACCCAGCGCAGTTTCCGCGATGTAATGGGATGTTTCAGCACCGGCGTGGTGCTGGTGGCCGCGGAGTCGGCGGACGGTCCGGTCGGCATGGCGGTGAACTCCTTCACCTCCGTATCGCTCGATCCGCCGCTGATCGCGTTCTGCGCCGCGCTGACCTCGACCACCTGGCCGGCCATCCGGGCGACGGACGGCTTCGCCGTCACGATCCTCAGCGATGAGCAGGAAGAACTGTGCCGGACCTTCGCCGCACGGGGCGCCGACCGGTTCGCCAGCTGTGACTGGGTCCGGACCCCGGCCGGGCGCCCCGTGATCGAGGGCGGACTCGGGTGGCTCGACTGCCGGATCAGGACGGTCCAGGTGGAGGGGGATCACGAGCTGGTGATCGCCGAGGCGGCGGCCTGGTCCACCCGGTACGGGGGCCGCCCGCTGATCTTTCATGCCGGCCGGTACGCCGGCCTGTCGGAGCAAAGGCCGCCCGTGGACGCCCGCGTTCGCTGATGGGGAGAGTGCTGTGCTTTCTGGTGACCGGTGCGACCGGGAAGGTCGGCCGTCATGTCGTGGGCCAACTGCCGGCCGCGGGCGCGGCCGTGCGCGCGCCGACCCGCGAGCCGGGGGCGGCCCGGCTGCCGACGGGGGCCGCGGTGACGCGGGGTGACCTCACCGGGCCGTCCGGTACGACGGCGCAGGCGCCGACAACGAGATCGCCGCCTACTAGAAGGAGATCGAGTACGAGGTCGAGGCGTCCGGCCCGGGGTGGACCTTCGTTTGGCCCGGTGCGTTCGCCGCCAACACCTTGCAGTGGGCAGCGCAGATCCGCGCGGTGACATAGTGCGCGGGCCGTTCGCCGAGACCCAGATGGCGCCCATCGACGAGCATGACATCGCGGATGTCGCCGGTCCGCGCGCTGCTGTCGGACAGGAACCAGGGCGCGACGTACGTGCTGACCGGGCCGGAGCCGCTGACTCAGGCCGAGCAGGCGCGGCGGATCGGCACGGCCATCGGGCGCCCGGCTGCGGTACGCGGAGCTGCCCTCGCAGCTCGCATGCGAGCGGCTGATCCGCGACCAGGTCCCGCCCGGCCTCGCGGATACGACTCTCACGTTCCAGGCAGGTCTCGTCGGCGTGCCCGCAGAGGTCACCCCGACGGTCCAGCAGGTCACCGGCCGTCCCGCAGGCACCTTCGACGTGTGGGCGGCCGAGCACGTGGCTGCCTTCCGAATGGAATGAAAGAGGTTTTCCCATGGCGGATGTGATCATCGCGGGCGCCGGTCCCACCGGGCTGATGCTCGCCTGTGAGCTGCGGCTCGCCGGAGTGGATGTACTGATCCTGGAACGTCGAGCCGCGTTGAACGGCGAGTCGCGGGCCGGTGGGCTGCACGCGCGCAGCGTGGAGCTCTTCGACCAGCGGGGCATCGCGGACCGGTTCCTCGCGGCCGGCCGGAAGGGGCCCTTCGGGCACTTCTCCTTCATCCCGCTGGACATCGGGAGCCTGCCGACGCGCTATCCGTTCGCGCTCGCCATTCACCAGTCACGCGTCGAGCAGCTTCTGGAGGAGCGGGCGCGGGAGCTGGACGTGCCGCTGCGCCGCGGCGCCGAGGTCGTCGGGGTACGGCAGAACGGATCCGGGGTCGAGGTGGAGATCGCCTCGGCCGAGGGCGCAGAGCGACTGCGCGCCGACTACCTGGTGGGCTGCGACGGCGGTCGCAGCACCGTGCGCAAGCTGGCCGGCATCGGCTTCCCCGGCACACCCGCCACGCTGACCGCGCTGGTGGGCGACGTGAAGCTCACCGACCCCCCGCCCGGGATCGTCTTCGGAGACGAGAGCCGGCGGGAACACGGATCCTTCATGATCTTCGACTCCGACCAGCCCGGTCTGCGCCGGGTGATCACCATGGAGTTCGACAAGGTCACGCACCGGGACACCCCGGTGACCCTGGAGACGCTGCGTGAGGCACTGGTCAAGATCGCCGGTACCGACTTCGGCATGCACAGCCCGCACTGGCTCAGCAGCTTCAGCGACGCCGCCCGGCAGGCCGAGCGCTATCGCGACGGCCGGATCCTGCTGGCCGGGGACGCCGCGCACATTCACTTCCCGTCCAGCGGGCAGGGCATGAACCTCGGCCTCCAGGACGCTGTCAACCTCGGCTGGAAGCTGGCCGCGGTGGTGAACGGGCAGGCCCCCGATGAGCTGCTGGAGAGCTACCACGCGGAGCGGCACGCAGCCACTGAGCGGACGCTCGACAACATCCGTGCCCAGACCGCCCTCTGGCGCCCGGACGCCCTGACCGACGCGCTGCGCGACGTGTTCGGCGCGCTGGTCGGGATCGAGGACGTCAATCGCTACCTGGGCGGTGCCTGCACCCAGCTCGACGTCCGCTATCCGCTGGGCGACGGGCATGCGATCCTCGGCCGCCGGATGCCCGACCTGGACATCAAGACCCCCTACGGGCCGCTGCGGGTGTTCGAACTGCTAGCCGCGGCCCGGCCGGTACTGCTCGACTTCGGCGGCGTGTCCGGGCTGCACACCGCCCTCGCCGGCTGGCAGGACCGGGTGGACCTGGTGGAGGCCCAGTGCCAGGACGACCACTGGGCGCTCCCGGTGATCGGCGAGGTCCTCGCTCCCGCGGCCGTACTGCTGCGCCCCGACGGCCATGTCGCCTGGGCCGGTTCCGCGGACGGATCCGGCACGGACGACGACACCGCCGCCCTCGAAGCCGCGCTCACCCGATGGTTCGGCCAAGCCAACAACTCGTGACAAGACACCGCCTACCCGCCCCACCACGATCGGAGCACCGCATGTCCACCGACGCCCAGACAACTCCTCCCTCTGCCACCACGCTTCCCCCCGAGTTCAAGACGCTGATGCGGCTCGGCGACCTGGCCACCCCCATCGCGGTCCGGGTGGCCGCTCACCTGCGGCTGGTCGACCACCTGCGGGACGGTGTGCACGACCTCGCCTCGCTCGCCGAGGCGACGGACGCCCACCAGGACACCCTGCGGCGGCTGATCCGGCACCTGGTCGCCATCGACGTACTCGAGGAGCCGGAGCCGGACCACTACGTGCCCACCGCCCTCGGCGAGTTGCTGGCCCACGACCACCCGGCGACCCAGGTGGGGTGGCTGGACCCGGCGCACATGATCGGGCGCGCGGACCTGTCGCTCATCGCGCTCTTCGACGCCGTCCACGATGGCCGCCACTGCTACCGGCAGCACTACGGCAAGGAGTTCTGGGACGATGTCTCCGACGACGCAAACCTCGGGGCGACCTTCTACGACCTGATGGCGCACGGCCAGCGAGCCATCTTCAGCGAGGCGGTGCGACGCCACGACTGGACGGGGGTGCGGCACATCCTCGACGTGGGCGGCGCCGACGGCGACCTGCTCGCCACCGTGCTGGCGAACGAGCCGGGGATCAGCGGCACCCTGCTGGAGCTGCCGGGCCCGGCGGCCAGGGCGCGCCAGAAGCTGGCGGAAGCCGGGCTGTCCGGCAGGATCGACGTGGTCGACGGCAGCTTCTTCGACCCTCTGTCCGTGAAGGCCGACCTGATCACGCTGTCGTTCGTCCTGCACAACTGGTCGGACGACGACGCGATCCGCATCCTGCGCAATTGCGCGGACGTGCTGGAGCCCGGCGGCACCGTACTGCTCATCGAGAGCGCCGAGGTGACACCCGCCAAGCCGGATCCGTTCTTCACGAGCGGTGACCTGCGGATGCTGGCCTACTTCGGCGGCTGCGAGCGCACGTACGACGAGTGGCAGGCCCTCGCGACCGCCGCCGGCATGCGGATCGAGTCGGTCTCCGACGCCCTCGCCTACGGCGCCCGGGTCCTCACACTCACCACCGCGTCCGCCTGACACCCCCGGCACCCCACGGCAGACCATGCCTACTCGCGCTTCCGGAAGGAGAACCACTGTGGTGCACGACGAGGGCCAGGCGGCCGCGCCAGAGGACCGCGCCTACGTCATTCAACTCGTGTTCGGGACACTGGCAGCACGCGCGCTGCACACGGCCATCGAGTTGCGGGTCGTCGAACTGATCGGCGACTGGCGGAGGTCCGCAACCGAACTGGCCCAGGAAGCTGGCACCGCCCCGCAGCCCATGCTGCGGCTGCTGCGCGCCCTGGCCTCTCTGCGCCTGCTCGAGGAGACCAAGCCCGGCACCTTCGCCGTGACGGCCGCAGGCACCCTGCTCGACCCGGGAAGGCCCGGGTCCATGGCCCCGTTGATCACCTCGTCGGGCACCATGGAAGAGATGATGAAGCCCGGCTGGGAGCATCTGACGGACAGTGTGCGCAGCGGCGACACCTCGTTCGCGAAGGTCTTCGGGAGGGACTTCTTCAGCTATCTCAAGGACCACCCGGACCGCTCCGCGGGCTTCAACGAGGCGATGAGCCAGGCGACCCGCAGCACCGCCGCAGCGCTGCCAGGCGCCTACGACTTCGGCCGCTTCCATGCCGTCGCCGACATCGGAGGCGGCGACGGCACCCTGCTGGCCGCCGTCCTGCGGGAGCACCCGGCCCTCACCGGCATCCTGTACGACACTGCGGAAGGCCTGGCCCAGGCCCCGCAGACGCTGCAGCGCGACGGCCTCGCGGACCGCTGCTCCGCGATCCCGGGGGACTTCTTCGTGTCGGTGCCCCAGGGCGCAGACGCCTACCTCATCAAGAGCATCCTGCACGACTGGCCGGACGAGAAGTGCGTGACGATCCTCAGCCACATCCGTGCGGTGCTGCCCGCGGGCGGCCGGGTCCTGATCGTAGAGCCCGTCCTGTCCGAGGTGGCCGACCCGCGGGCCGTGGGCCAGTATCTCGGCGATCTCAACATGCTGGTGAACTGGGGCGGCCGGGAGCGCACCCGCGCCGAGTTCGACGCGATGTGCCGCCTGGCCGGCCTCGAGGTCGTCTCGGTGGTGCCGCTGCCGGGACCCGGGTTCAGCCTCATCGAGGCCAAGGCCGCCTGAGGCCGCGGGAACGACGCAGCCTGATCGACGTACCGACATAGTAAGGAGTCACTCTGTGACAGCACGGTTCCGCCCCGATTCCCTGTCGATCCGGGAGCTGACAGACGAGGAGTACGGGCAGGTCATCAAGCCGGGCGACGGCGAGTACGAGACGGCACGCAAGGTGTACGCGGGCGACGTCGACCGTAAGCCCGCCGTCATACTGCGTCCCCGGGATGCCCGGCAGGTGGCGCGAGTGGTGACGCTGGCGCGGCGGACCGGTGTCCAGCTCGCCGTCCGCAGCGGTGGGCACAGCCCGGCGGGACACGGCGTCTGTGAGGGCGGCATCGTCCTGGACCTGGCGCACCTGCGCGCCCTGGAGATCGACGCCGAGGCGCGCACGGCCTGGGCTGAGACCGGTCTCACCGCGGGCGAGTACGCGACCGCCGCCGCGGAGCACGGCCTCGCGACCGGCTTCGGCGACGGCACCCAGGTCGGCATCGGAGGCATCACACTGGGCGGCGGCATCGGCTATCTGTGCCGCAAGCACGGAATGACCATCGACGACCTCCTCGCCGCGGAGATCGTCACGGCCGACGGCGAACTGCTGCTGGTGGACGAGCACCAGCACCCCGACCTGTTCTGGGCCATCCGCGGCGGCGGCGGCAACTTCGGGGTGGCGACCCGCTTCAAGTTCCGGCTGCACGAACTCGACGCCGTGTACGGCGGGATGCTGGTGCTCCCGGTGACCCCGGAGATCCTGGAGTCCTTCATCGCGGAGGCCGAGGCCGCTCCCGAGGAACTGTCCACGATCGTGAACGTGTGGACGGCGCCGCCCTTCCCGTTCGTGCCCGAGGAGTACCACGGCAAGCCGATCATCCTGGCGATGCTGTGCTACGCCGGCGACGCCGACAAGGGGCAGGAGGTCGTCGACCGGTTCCGGGCCATCGCGCCGCCGCTGGCCGACATGGTGCAAGCCATGCCGTACCCCGGGATGTTCCCGCCGGCGGACCCCCTGGAACACCCCATCTCCGTGTCCCGCAACATGTTCATCGACCGGGTCGACCGGGCGACCGCCGAGACGGTGCTGGAGCACGTCTCTGCCTCGGGCGCCATGGTCGCCGGGGCGCAGTTGCGGGTGCTCGGCGGGGCGCTGGCGCGAGTCCCGTCCGACGCCACGGCCTTCGCCCACCGGCAGAGCCGGATCATGGTGCTGTTGTCCGCCATCTACGCCGACCCGGCCGAGGCGGAGGTGCACGAATGCTGGGCCGACGCGTTCGCGGCCGCCGTCCGGCAGTCGGACCCGGGCGCCTACGCGAACTTCATCATGGACGCGGAGGCGGGGCAGGGCCGGCTGAGGAACGCGGTGTACCCGGGGGCGACGGGGGAGCGGCTCGCCCGGGTCAAGGCGAAGTACGACCCGGAGAACATATTCCGGTCAAATCACAACATCCTTCCCGCCACGGCGTGAGATCCCACCGTCGCCGGTGACGTCCGAGCTGACCCCCGCCCGCGACGGGCGGGGGTTTCGTCATGTACCGAAAGGACTTTCCGATGAGGGCTCTGGTGCTCGCAGGCGGATCCGGGACCCGCCTGCGACCGTTCAGCTACTCGATGCCCAAGCAGCTCATCCCCATCGCCAACACGCCGGTGCTCGTGCATGTGCTGCGGAGCATCAGGGAGCTGGGGGTGAGCGAGGCCGGCGTCGTCGTCGGCAACCGCGGACCTGAGATCGAAGCCGTGCTCGGCGACGGCTCCCGCTTCGACCTACGGATCACCTACATCCCGCAGGACGCGCCCCTTGGGCTGGCCCACACCGTGTCCATCGCCCGCGACTTCCTCGGCGACGACGACTTCGTGATGTACCTGGGCGACAACATGCTGCCCGACGGCGTCGCGGACATCGCCGGTGAGTTCACCATGCACCGCCCGGACGCCCAGGTCGTCGTGCACCAGGTGGCCGACCCACGCTCCTTCGGTGTCGCCGAACTTGGGCCCGACGGCGAGGTGCTGCGCCTGGTCGAAAAGCCCGCGGAGCCGCGCAGCGACTTGGCGCTGCTCGGCGTGTACTTCTTCACGCCCGCCATTCACCGGGCGGTGGCAGCCATCAAGCCCAGCGCCCGCGGCGAGCTCGAGATCACCGACGCCGTCCAGTGGCTGCTCACCTCGGGCGCGGACGTACGGGCCAGCCGCTACGACGGCTACTGGAAGGACACCGGACGAGCCGAGGACGTCCTGGAGTGCAACAGCCATTTCCTCGGCGGCCTGCGCGGGCGGGTCGACGGCGATGTCGACCCCGGCAGCATCCTGCTCGGCCAGGTCGTCGTCGAGGCTGGCGCGCGCGTCCTGCGGTCCCGGATCGAGGGCCCGACGATCATCGGAGCCGGCACCGTCGTGGAGGACAGCCAGGTGGGCCCGTACACGTCGATAGGGCGGGACTGCCTGGTGTCGGGCAGCCGACTTGAGCGCTCCATCGTCCTGAACCAGGCCACAGTCACCGGCGTGCACAGCCTGCGCGACTCGCTGATCGGGCGTGGCGCCTCCGTCGGCACCACCGGCAGCGGGGCCGGCCACTGCCTTGTCGTAGGAGACCACACCCGAGTGGAGGTTGCGGCATGAACATCCTGGTCACCGGGGCCGCCGGATTCATCGGCTCCAACTTCGTCCGCAGCCTGCTGTCCGGCGCCTATCCTCGCTGGGCCGGTGCCCGGGTCACCGCTCTGGACAAGCTGACCTACGCGGGCAACCGCGACAACCTGCCTGCCGCGCACGAACAGCTCACGTTCGTCCATGGAGACGTCTGCGACCGCGCGTTGCTGCGCGAGATCCTCCCGGGTCACGACGCCGTGGTCCACTTCGCGGCGGAGTCCCACGTCGACCGGTCACTCCAGGGCGCCGGCGAGTTCTTCCGCACGAACGTCCTGGGCACCCAGACCCTGCTGGACGTGGTGCTGGACAGCGGCGTCGCACGAGTCGTCCACGTCTCCACAGACGAGGTGTACGGCTCCATCGAGGAAGGGTCCTGGACAGAGGACTGGCCGCTGGCCCCCAACACCCCCTACGCCGCGTCGAAGGCTGGCTCCGATCTGGTCGCCCGAACGTACTGGCGCACTCACGGCATCGACGTGTCCATCACGCGGTGCTCCAACAACTACGGGCCTTATCAGCACCCGGAGAAGGCCATACCGCGGTTCGTCACGAACCTGCTGCAGGGGCGCCAGGTCCCGTTGTACGGCGACGGGCACCACGTCCGCGAGTGGCTGCACGTGGACGACCACTGCCGCGGCATCGAGCTGGTGCTCGCCCACGGCCGGGCTGGCGAGATCTACAACATTGGCGGCGGCAACGAGTACCCGAACCTGGCCCTGGTCGGCAAGTTGCTCGAACTGACCGGCAACGGACCGGAGATGATCTGCCGGGTCCCGGACCGCAAGGCCCACGACGTGCGCTACTCGATCGACGAGTCCAAGATCCGCGACCAGCTCGGGTACGCGCCGCAGATCGGCTTCGAGGAGGGCCTGGCGGAGACGGTCGCCTGGTACCGGGACAACCCCGGCTGGTGGAAGGCGGTGAGCGATGCGGCCTGACGCCCGCCCGGTGGCCGGGCTTGTGGCGGTCGTCCTGGGCGGCACGGGTTTTCTGGGCGGACACATCGGCACGGCCCTGACCGAGCTCGGCGCTCGAGTTCACCCCGTGTCACGTACCGGAGGGATGGACCTGGTCACGACTCCACCGGAGGAGTTCGCCGCGTTCCTCGGCGCGGTTGGCGCCGAAGTGGTGGTCAACGCGGCAGGCCGGGCCTGGCGGTCGGACGAGGCGGAGATGGCGGCGGGCAACGCCGACTTGGTCGAGCGCCTCACCAGGGCGCTCGCCATGCTGCCCGGGACGGCGGTCCGGCTGGTCCAGCTGGGCAGCGTCCACGAGTACGGGGCAGGCACACCGAACGCCAGCACCACCGAGGACCACGTGCCGGCCCCCGTCGGCGCGTACGGGCGCACCAAGCTGGCCGGCACCCAGGCCGTCCTGCGCGCCGCGTCCGGGCAAGGCATCGACGGCGTGGTGCTCCGACTCGCCAACGTGCTGGGCGCCGGAACGCCGGACCACAGCCTCTTCGGCCGCATGGCGGCCCAGTTGGGCGCGGCCGTCCGGGCCCGCGAGGGTGGCCGGCCACCGGCCGCGCTGCGCACACCGCCACTGCAGGCCGTGCGGGACGTGGTGGACGTACGGGACGCCGTGGCCGCCGTCCTGGCCGCGGCCACGGCACCGGCGGCGGCGGTCAGCGGCCAGGTGATCAATGTGGGCCGAGGCGAGCCGGTCCTGATGCGGGGGCTGATCCATCGGATGGTCGAGCTCAGCGACGTGGCGGTCCAGGTCACCGAAGACCCCGGCGGCCCCGTGGGCCGGGTCGATGTGACGTGGCAGCTGCTGGACATCGCGCGCGCCGAACGGCTGCTCGGCTGGCGGCCACGGCGGTCCCTCGACGACTCCCTGCGCGACCTGCTCGCACCTGTACTGCCTCCGGCGCACCCGCCACCCGGCGGCTCGACCGACGCACTTTGACACGGAAGAGGAAGCCCGTGAGCAACCGCAAGGAACTGGTTCTCGAAGAAGTCCGCAAGTACCATCAGGAGGATTCCCCGGAGCGGGAATTCATACCCGGTACGACCGAAATTTGGCCGTCGGGCGCGGTCCTTGACGAGACCGACAGGACCGCCCTGGTTGAGGCCGCGCTGGAGATGCGCATCGCCGCTGGGCGCAGCTGCCGCCAGTTCGAGTCGGCCTTCGCCCGGCGCCTGGGGCGCCGCAAGGCCCACCTGACGAACTCGGGTTCCTCGGCGAACCTGCTGGCCGTATCGGCCCTGACCTCACATCTGCTGCAGGACCAGCGGCTACGGCCGGGCGACGAGGTGATCACCGTGGCCGCGGGTTTTCCCACCACCGTCAATCCCATCCTGCAGAACGGTCTCGTCCCGGTCTTCGTGGACGTGGACCTCACCACCTGCAACGCGACGGCCGACCGGGTTGCAGCCGCGATCGGTCCGCGTACGCGGGCCATCGTCATCGCACACGCGCTGGGCAATCCATTCCCCGTCACCGAGATCTCCCAGCTCGCCGAGGAACACGACCTGTTCCTGATCGAGGACAACTGCGACGCGGTGGGCTCGCTGTACGACGGGAAGCTCACCGGCTCCTTCGGCGATCTCAGCACCGTCAGTTTCTATCCGGCGCACCACCTCACCATGGGGGAGGGCGGTTGCGTGCTCACCTCGAACCTCGCCCTAGCCCGGATCGTGGAGTCACTGCGGGACTGGGGCCGGGACTGCTGGTGCGAGCCGGGCGAGAACGACAAGTGCCTCAAGCGCTTCACGTACCAGATGGGCACCCTGCCGACCGGGTATGACCACAAGTACATTTTCTCGCACGTCGGTTACAACCTGAAGGCGACCGACATCCAGGCCGCTCTCGGGCTGACCCAGCTAGCCAGGCTCGACAACTTCATCGACGCCAGGAAGCGCAACTGGCGACGGCTGCGCGAGGGCCTGGACGGCGTGCCGGGCCTGCTGCTACCCGAAGCCACCCCCCGCTCCGAACCGAGCTGGTTCGGATTCGTGCTCACGGTGGACCCGCGGGCGCCGTTCACCCGCGCCGACCTCGTGGCCTTCCTGGAAGACCGGAAGATCGGCACCCGCCGCCTTTTCGCCGGCAACCTGACGCGGCACCCGGCCTACCTCGGCCAGCCGCACCGCGTGGTGGGCGAGCTGACGAACAGCGACATCATCACCGAGCACACCTTCTGGACCGGGGTCTATCCGGGGCTCACCGACGAGATGCTCGACTACGTCATCTCCTCGATCAAGGAGTTCGTGGCCGCCAGCGGAGCGGCACACCTCAACGGGGCGGTCCGCTGATGGCCCTCGTGACCCCGGCCCCCCTGCTCCGCGAGCGTACCGACGCACGGCAGCCGTCCCGTCTCGCGCGGTCCGCGGCCGCCGGGCAGGGTGTCCAGCTGCGCACCGACGAATTCGCTGGCTGGCTGGCCGAGCGCGGCCGGGCTTCGGACTTCCGCGTAGAGCGCATACCGTTCGACCAGCTCGACGGCTGGTCGTTCGACGAGCGCACCGGCAATCTCGGTCATCGCAGCGGCCGCTTCTTCACCGTGGAGGGCCTGCATGTGACGGAGGAGGACGACCCGTACGGAGACAGCCCCTACGCGGACTGGCAGCAGCCGATCATCAAACAGCCCGAAGTGGGCATCCTGGGCATCCTGGTCAAGGAGTTCGACGGGATCCCGCACTTCCTGATGCAGGCGAAGATGGAGCCGGGGAACCCGAACCTGCTGCAGCTCTCGCCCACGGTCCAGGCCACCCGCAGCAACTACACGAAGGCCCACCGCGGAGCGGACGTGAAGTACATCGAGTACTTCACCGACCCGCGTCGCGGCCGGGTCGTCGCCGATGTGCTGCAGTCGGAACACGGCTCGTGGTTCTACCGCAAGTCCAACCGCAACATGATCGTGGAAGCGACTGGCGACGTGCCGCTCCTCGACGAGTTCTGCTGGCTCACCCTCGGGCAGATCAATGAATTGCTGCACCGGGACAACCTCGTCAACATGGACGCACGCACCGTGCTGTCCTGTCTTCCGTACCCGGACACCGGGGCGGGCGCGCTGCTCAGCGACATCGAGTTGCTGTCCTGGTTCACTGGGGAGCGTGCCCGGCACGATGTGCGGGCCGTCACCGTTCCGCTCGCCGGCGTGCCCCTGTGGGAGCGCGGCAAGGACGCCATCGAGCGCCCGGACGGCCGCTACTTCAGGGTGATCGCGGTGTCCGTACGCGCGGGCAACCGCGAGGTCTCCGGGTGGACTCAGCCGCTCTTCGAGCCGGTCAGCGGAGGTGTCACCGCATTCCTCACCCGCGAGTTCGGCGGCGTAACCCACGTGTTGGTCCATGCCCGGGTCGAGGGCGGCTTCCTCGACACCGTCGAGCTGGGTCCCACCGTGCAGTACACCCCGGCCAACTACGCCCATCGCGCGCCCCGCGACCGGCCACTCTTCCTGGACACGGTGCTGGGTGCGCGCGGCGACCGCATCCGCTACGAGGCCGTCCACTCGGAAGAGGGCGGGCGCTTCCACAACGCCGAGAGCCGCTGCCTGATCGTGGCGGCGGACGAGGCGCAGGCACCCCAGGTACCACCGCCCGGCTACGCCTGGGTGACTCCGGCGCAGCTCACCTCTCTGGTCCGCCACGGTCATTACGTCAACGTTCAGGGGCGCACCCTGCTGGCGTGCCTGAACGCGATGACGGTGACCGCCCGATGAACGAGCCGGTACGCATCGGGGTGCTGGGCTGCGCGGACATCGCGGTGCGCCGGATGCTTCCCGGCTTCGCGGCCGCAGCGGACACCGAGGTCGTGGCCGTCGCCAGCCGCTCCCGGCAGAAGGCACAGAGCGTCGCACAGTCCTTCCGGGCCCGCGCGGTCCACGGCTACGCCGAACTGCTGGGCATGGGGGACGTGGACGCCGTCTATGTGCCCCTGCCCGCCGCGCTGCACGACCGCTGGGCCGAGGCCGCTCTCGCAGCAGGCAAGCACGTGCTCGCGGAGAAGCCGCTGGCGGAGAGCGCGAAGCGGGCCGAGTACCTCTTCGCCCTCGCCCGGGACCGCGGGCTGGCGCTGATGGAGAACGTGATGTTCGTCCACCATCCGCGGCACGAGGCGGTGCGGGGCTTGGTGGCGGACGGTGCCATCGGCGAACTGAGGTCCTTCCACGCGGCCTTCACGGTCCCGGCCCTGCCGGACACGGACATTCGCTACCGGCCCGAACTGGGTGGCGGGGCGCTGGCTGACGTCGGCATCTATCCGCTGCGCGCGGCGCTGCACTTCCTCGGCCCGGGGCTCGAGGTCGTCGGCGCCCATCTTGTGCGCGGCCCCGGCCGTGCGGTGGAGACCGCGGGCGCCGCCTTGCTGCGCACCCGCGAGCGGCTCACGGCACACCTCACCTTCGGCATGGACAACGCCTACGTCTCCCGGTACGAGCTGTGGGGCAGCGCGGGCCGCATCACGGTGGACCGCGCGTTCACCGCGCCTGCCGATTTCGTGCCGGTGCTCGAACTCCACCGGAACGGCTGCCGGGAGGAGATCAGGCAGGACCCGCACGACCAAGTGGCCGCCACCATCAAGGCGTTCGTCGCCTCGGTACGGGCCGGCGCCTCCCCAAGGAATGCGGTTGTCCGTCAGGCAGGTCTGCTGGACGAGGTGCGTGAGCGATGCGCGTGACCACCGCCCGGCCGCAGCGGTCGGCACTCTGGCTGCTTGACGCGCCCGAGACGGCGGGCCGACACGGCCAACTCGCCCTGCACGAGCTGGATGAGGCCGAGCGCGAGAGGGCGGACGCCTTCCGCAGGCCCGCTGACCGGGACCGGTATGTGGCGGCCCACATCGCGCTGCGGCGGCTGCTCGCGGCGTACTCGGGAGACGCACCGCGGGATCTCCGCTTCGCGCGGGCGGACTGCCCCCGCTGCGGGGCCGCACACGGGAGGCCGGTGCTGGCCGGGCGAGGGCCGCATTTCTCGCTGTCGCACTGCCGCGGCGCCGTCCTGATCGGTGTGGCCGCGGCACCGGTCGGCGTCGACGTGGAGCCGCTTCCCCGGTCCGAGCGGGTCGACGTGTGCGCGGCGGCGCTGCACCCGCGTGAACGGCGCGAGCTCCAGGGACATCCGCCTGAGCAACGCCCGGCCGTGTTCGCCCGGCTCTGGGCTCGTAAGGAGGCCTATCTGAAAGGGACCGGCGTCGGGGTCGGCGGCTGGACCTCGGAGGTGTACCTCGGCGACGCGGGGCCGCATGCTCCGGCTCGCCCCGCGGGCTGGACCGTCGTGGACGTGCCGCTCGGCGGCGGCCGTGCCGCCGCGGCCGCGATCCGGAGCCATTCCGGGCGGCCGGTCCTGCGCCGGCTGCCCGGTGGGGCGGTGCTCGTCGGCGGAGGAGTTGGGGAGGCACCGGACCAGGCATGACGAACGGGAGAGCTGCGATGACCCAGTCCACGACGTTTCACCTCCAGACGGCGGATGTGACGCTGTCAGCGCTGCGTGCCGGGCCGGCTGCGGGTGAGCCACGCGGCGTGCTCGTCGCCCTGCACGGCGGAGGTATGCGGGCGGGGTATTTCGACGGAGGAGCCACGCCGTCCGGGTCGCTGCTCTCGCTGGCGGCGCAGGGCGGCTGGGCGGCCCTGGCCCTGGACCGGCCCGGGTACGGCGCCTCCGCGGCCGCTCTGCCGGACGGAGCCACCCTCGGGGAACAGGCCCGGCTCATCCTGGCCGCGCTGCGCGGCTATGCCGCCGAGTACCCGGTCGGGCAGGGCTTCTTCCTGGTCGGCCACTCCCTGGGCGCCAAGGTGGCGCTGGCCTGTGCCGCACGGCACGCCGGGGAGGAGGGGGCGGGGTCCGTGCCGGTCCTCGGCATGGACATCAACGGCATCACCCACCGCTTGGCCGTCGCGCCGAGTGCCGCGAACCTTTCCCAGTGCCGCAGGTCGCTGTTGCGCAACTGGGGGCCACGAGGGCTCTATCCGCCAGGGAGTTTCCGTGCCGCGCAGGCGCTCGCAGGGCCACCCCCCGCGCGGGAGGTGGCGGAGGCGGCGGGCTGGCCGGACGCGTACCGGGCGCTCGCGCCGCGGGTGCGGACACCGGTGCGGCTGACGCTGGCCGAGTACGAGCGATGGTGGGTCTGCGACGCGGACGCCGTCGAGGCCTTCGCCGGTCAGCTGGTCGCGGCGCCCGTGGTCTGCGTCGCTCGGCAGCGGGCGGCCGGCCACAACATCAGCCTCTCCGGAGCCGCGCACCATCACCATTTCCAGGTACTCGCGTTCGCCGAGGAGTGCCGTCTGGCGTCGCTTAGCGGCGGGACGGCGGCCTGACGCACGGTTCCCGAGGACTCAGGAAGGGCCGAGACGGAATCCGACCCCGCGTACGGTCGTGATCCATCCATGAGCGCCGAGTTTGCTGCGCAGGCTGCTGATGTGGGTGTCTATGGTGCGGCCGGGCTTCGCTCGGGGCTCGCGCCACACCTGCGTCATGATCTGCCGGCGTGAGAACACCATGCCCGGCCGTGAGGCGAGAAGCGAGAGCAGGTCGAATTCCTTCCGGGTGACGTCCACCGGACAGCCGTCGATGAGGATTTCCCGGGCATGGTGATCGATACGCAGGGAACCGGCCGCCACGATGCCCTCGGGCGTCGGCGGCTGCAGCCGCACCCGGCGCATCACGGCGTCGATCCGGGCGGTCAACTCGGTCAGACTGCATGGCTTGACGACGTAATCGTCAGCTCCGGCGCGCAGGGTGAGTACCCGGTCGAGTTCCGTGTCGCGGTCGGTGACCACGATGAGGGCGACATCGGAGCCCGCCCGAATGCTGCGGCAGAGCTCCACGCCGTCCAGGTCCGGCAGATCGAGGTCGACGAGCAGCAGGTCGGCCGCGTAGTGCTCCTTGAGCGCCTGGGCGCCGGTGCGGACCTGGTCCGTCACGTACCCGTGCCGGCGCAGTCCCGGGATGAGTCCGCCGGACATCTGGGACCTGTCCCCCACGGCCAGGACGCGCACTGGCCTGGTGCCAGTCCGCTCCTGTGCCCGGTCGCAGGTGCCCGGCCGCATGGCGGATCGGTGTGCAGCGCGGTCCGGAACGGGTTTCGCCAGCTGGTGGTTCATGTCGGAACTGCCCCCTGTGATCCATGAGTGCGACGTGCCCGCAAACTCGCCCGACCTCGAGTCCACCGTAGCGAACAGAATGCTGATCGATTTCCTCGACAGCGAACGACCAGGAAGCTAGCATCGCCTCCGGGAGTCGTCAACTATGATGGACGCTGACTGGCTTATGGGCCACGTCGGCGCACGAGGGCGCGTGGATCGCGAATGAGAAGGTGGTGCGTAGTGGCATCTCTAGCCGAGAAGATCGACAAGCTGTTCAAGACCGTCCAACCACACGGCCGGGAGTACACCTACGAGGAAGTGGCTCGGGGGTGTAGCGAACTCACGGAGAAGACTTTTTCCAAGACGTACGTGTGGCAGCTGCGGACCGGGCAGCGCGACAACCCCACCAAGCGGCACCTGGAAGCCCTGGCGGCGTTCTTCCGTGTGTCGGTGGGCTACTTCTTCGACGACGCGACGGCCGACCGCATTGACTCGCAGTTGGCGCTCGTGGCCGCCATGCGGAATGCCGACGTGCGTGATATCGCGTTGCGCGCCAATGCGCTGGACGGGGAAGGGCGGCGCTCGGTGGTGCGCATCATCGAAGAGGTCGGACGGCTGCAGGGTGCGAATCTGTCCAGATGAAAGTGGGCGAACCCGCCCAGACGAAGTAGTCCCGGACAGGGTGCGAAATGAGATCCGCCCATTTGCTTACTTTGAATACACGACTGCTTCCTGCGCTGTTAACCGCGTCACAGAGTACCCCGGCAGTGCACCCGTATGAAGCGCAAGGAATATGCGAATCAGACGACCTGTAAGTGACCTCTCGCGGGCTATACGCTCATGCCGAAAAATCCTCGCCGACCTGAACCCTCCTCGCCACTGCGATATCCACGAGTTGTGTCGCCATGTGGCGGCACATCGAGGCAGGGAGGTGCATGTCATTCCGATGGCCCTGGACGCATCCGATCCCAGCGGTCTGTGGCTTGGGCTTGGTGACGCTGACTACATAGTTCATGAGGAGTGGACGAGTCAGCGCCATCAAGAGCACATCATCGCTCATGAGCTCGGCCACATGATCTGTGGTCATCGCAGCGCGCCTCAGGAAGGGCATCTCCCCATCCTTTTCCCGGATCTGGATCCCGCCCTCGTGAAGGATCTGCTACTTCGCCAGGACTACAGCGACGCGCAGGAACGAGATGCGGAAATTATGGCCTTTCTCCTCGAGGAGAGCATGGGAATCCACGACGATACGTCGCTGCCTGCCCCTTCGTCGCTGGATCCGGTGGTCCGTAGGATTCAGCAGTCCCTGGCCAGGACGGACGGCCTTTCATGACTAATATTCGCTACCCGATCGCTGCCGCTATTTGCTGGCTCGCTTTCGCGATCACCCTGAAGTCGATGCTTCGGGGGAAACCCCCGCGATACGACCCCGCATCGATCGCTCTGACCGCCTCGTTCGGCTGCCAGGGGGTCTACCTCCTGCTCTCCACTCCGAGAGCGTGGGCCGGATCCCTCTTCGGGGAAGTGACCTGGTACAACGTTTCGGTTCAAATGTGGATGATCGCCACGATCGGCTGCCAGCAGGTGCTGCTCGCGTACTGGTTGCAAGGGCGTAAGGCACGCTACCGAATTTGGTGGCGGCTGCTTCCACTGTGCGGGGCGATCGTCGCCATGGCCGTGCTTTTTGCCCTTGCGTCACGGAACGGACAGCCGCGTAACACGTTCGCCGAGCCGGCTGAGCAGCAGCTCTTCGTCGCGTATCAAGCGGTGTATCTGACAACTTACAGTCTCGGCAAGATCGCCATTGCGCAAACCTCCTGGCGGTTTCACTCACGGGCCAGCGATCCGTGGGTCCAACGCGGTCTCCAACTGGCGACCATCGGCGCCCTTGTCGACCTGATCTACGCTGCAGGAAGAATCGCTGACGTATTCCTCACGCAATACGGCTGGGCCGCGGCGCGCTGGTCGTACATCTCCCGCACGAGTCTGACCGTGGGGATCGCCCTCAACGTCATCGGGTGGACCGCTCCGGTCTGGGGATCATGGCTGTCCTCCCTGGTGGCCAAGGCGCGTGACTACCGGCGATACCGCCAACTCCGTCCACTGTGGCGCACGCTGACGGCGGCCCGGCCGGAGGTCGTGCTCGTCCCGCCGCCCCGCTACGCACCGGCCGTCCTCGGCAATCTCCGCTTCCACCTGCATCGCCGCGTGGTCGAGATCCGGGATGGCTGCCTGGCCCTCACCCGCGCCGACCAGAAGGCACAGCAAGAGCCCCGGGACACGGGTGTATCCGCACAGGACGCTGCTGCCCTGATCTACACGGCGCTAGAAGCCGGACCCTGCCAAGAGATCTGCCCGACCAGGCCGCCGCTGCCGGGACTGATACTGAACGGCCCGGGGGACACCGACGAGATCGAATGGCTCGTCGAGGTCTCCCAGGCCTTCACCCGCCTTCAGGACGACCCTGCGACGATGGGCATCCGCGAATAGCCCTCGCAGAAGAAGTACGACTGCTCAACCAACGAACGGGACGGGCGGCACGCCTTGTGCCACGCCGTGGATCACGAACAAGTGGCCGCCCTGCGGTTCGGTGGCGTCGTCCGTGCCGCTCGCGCTGGTGACGTACAGATCGGTCAGGCCGGAGCCGCCGAACGCACACGCGGTCGTCAGGGGCGTCGGCAGGGCGATCTCCCGGTCCAGCCGGCCGCTAGGCGTATAGCGCCGCACGGCGCCACCGCGGAAGAGGGCCACCCAAATTCCGCCGTCAGCATCGGTACACAGCCCGTCGGGGACGCCATCGGTGTCCGTGACAGGCGCCAGGGTCCTGCGCGAGTGAGCGTGCCCAGCCGCCACGTCGTAGTCGAAGACATCGATGCGCTTGGTGCGGGTGTCGACGTGATACATCGTGCGACCGTCCGGTGCCCAGGCGATTCCGTTGCTCAGCCGCAGATCGCTCGCCGCCGGATACCGCTGCCCCTCGGGGGTGATGCGCGCCAGCCACCCCGGGTGCGATTCGCCGGCGATGGTTCCCACCCACAGTTGGCCCGCCGGGTCGACACCCGCGTCGTTGCCCCGCACCCCTTGCTCCGCCCAACGGGTCAGCCACCGCAGCTCGTCTGGCCGCTCGCGCCCGGAAACGGCCACTCCGTCCCGCAGGCTGAGCACCAGTCCACCCCGTGCACGGGGCTTGGCCACGGCAACCGGCTCCGGCAGGCGCAGGACCACCTCGTCGTGCCCTTCGTCCGGGCGGAAGCGGTGCACCTGCTGACGGTTGATGTCCACCCACAGCAGGCTGTTGTTCGCTTCGTCCCAGGTCGGTCCCTCACCGAAGCGCGCTGCCGCGCCGTGGGCCACCTCGACAGTTCGGGTCCGCCGCATCACGCCCTACCTTCTTGAGTGCGTCCCGCGAGTTCGCGACTCCGGGACAGTGCGGGTGGGGCAGGGGTGGCTTGCATCATGGCTGCCCTCAATGGCTCAGGTGGCTGATCCCCCTGCTTCGCCACTTCTTCCGAACTGCTGATCGGGCTCTGCTGACCATCGCTGTGTAGGGCGACGACAGGCGAAAGCAGCAGCACCGAGGTCCGCACACAGGGGGGAACCTCATGCCCACTTCCGCCGGATTCGACATCGCCAAGGACTTCCCCTGGATGGCCGTTCTGAATGACCGTGGACAGCCTACCCTGGGCCACCGGGTAGATAACGATCCCGCCTCCATGGACGCCGCGGCTGATGAGCTGCTCGTCGTCCCCGACCGATACGGCGACGTCATTGTTGGCCTGGACGTCATGGGCGGCATCGCTGACATGCTCACAGCCATGCCGTTGAGCCGAGGCCTGTGCTGCGTTCACATGTCCGGCCTGACGGAGAACCGCGCCCGCCACCGCACCCGGGGAAGAGGGAACAAGTTCGATGCCCGGGACGCCCGTGTCATCACCGAACAGGTCGTGTGCGGCGCGGACGTGTGGCCGGTCCCGCTCTCCCGCGAGGACGATGCGCCGTCGCGCCTCCTGGTCGACCACCGCGTCGCGCTGGTCGAGGAGATCACCGCGCATACCAACCGGCTGCACGACCTGCTGGCCGACCTGGAAGCCGAGATCGGGCAGCTGGTCGACGCCCGATGCTCGCGCCGGGCCAAAGGCGCAGACCGCGAACTGCGCGATGTCTTCAACCCGTCGGCGTTCTGAGCCATCCAGCGCGCGCCCGTCTCCTGCGGCTCCTACGACCGCGAGCGAGCCGAAGGAAAGCGCCCTCAACAAGCCCCGATCGCTCGGGCCCGCCACCGAGTCAACGTGCTCTACGCGATTCTGCGGGACCGGAAGCCTTACGAAGCTCGTCCCCGGCTTCGTCTCGCGGCCTGACAGCAGCATCAGACAGCCACCCTGTTTGGAAGCCGTACTTGCTGTTCCAGCGCTGAGGAGACAGCGCCAAGGAGCCGGGACGGCCCATCGGGCGCCAGGGCGTCGACGACAGGGAGCCCGAGATACCGCAGACGCTGGACGTTCTCCTCACCTCGCGTGGCCAGTGCGACGACCGGTGCTCCGCCGAGCTGTTCCACCAGTTCGATCTCCCGCTCCACCGGCCCGAGCGCTATGTGCTCCCAGTGGTAGCGGAACTGCCGCTGAGGGTCGTGCACGAACACGACGGCATCCGGCTGAGCACCCTGCAGGATCGCCGTCGCCAGGCCGCCGAAGGCGGGGTGTAGCACCGATGCCTGTCCCTTGATGACCAGCAGGTCATGGCGGCTCTCTGCCCGGAGCACCAAGTGCTCCACCAGCCCCGCTGCCTGGAACACCGGAGTGCGGTCGACGATGGCACCCTCGGTGCACCCCACAAGGAGGCAGGTCTGCCCCGTTCCGACGTATCCGGCCTCGATGCCTCGTTCACGCGCCTCACGGTAGAGCTGAAGCGCCGCAGTCCGTTTCCCTATGACGCAGTCGCTGCCGGTGACATGGACCACCTTCGCCCGGGTGCGCTCACGTCGCCCGGAATATTTGGGAAGCTCCTCGTACGGCTTCCGTACGTCGACAATCAACTGGCCTTTCCGCAGCCCCCGGGCCAGCTCACTCTCGGCAAGGCGAAGGTGCAGGCAGGAAATCACGTCGAGCCCGTGAGCCAGTGCCGTGGTGATTTCCTCCCGCCAGAATGCGGGCAGGTCGCCGGGCGGCTTCGGCGCGTGGCGAACGGCTCCGTCGATCCGCTCGACATGGTCTGATTCCGTCAGTGCCATGACCAGCGCATCCGGTTCCAGCGACAACGCTTCGCGCACCGACGACACCACCGGTACGTCGGTCCCGGCGACCACTTCCCCCGAGTTCGACGCCGTGCAGAAGCGGTCGACCACGGCAATGGGATGGAGTGCCTCACTGTGCCTCAGGATGCCTTGCGCGGTCTTTCCCTCCGCGTGCTCGAAGACGCTGTCCGCAAACAATACGACGCGCAACGGCAGTCGCTCGAAGTCCTCGAATATGTCCATTCTGTGAATCCCCCACACTTCGTGAATGCGCCGATGTGAGAGTGTGTCACATATGGCGGAACCGGCGGCGGGACGAGGTAACCTCGTCTACGTCAGGCAGGCGCGGATTCGCCGCCGACCATGGCGTCGGCGCATGTAGGTGTACTAGGCTAGCTGACCATGATTACCGGGATGGCCGCGTGCCGCACACAGATTGGTGACCCGGTGCTCCACTGAGCGCCGTGCGGGCCGGTGCGGGCTCGCCGTGGGAGCGAGGGCTCGGCGCCGCGGCGCGAGCTCCGCCTCCGTCGTGTTGATCACAGTTCGACACATCAACCACGACAGGAGCATGCATGCCCATCACCTTTCTGCAGATCCCCACCGCCGACGGCCGGGCTGACGCGTTCGCCGCGTCCCCCGACAACGGCGAGCGGCACCCGGGGGTGCTGATGTACCCCGACGGCTTCGGTATCCGGCCCGTGCTGCGGGAGTTGGCCCTCGAACTGGCGGGGCACGGCTACTACGTACTCGTTCCCAACCTCTTCTACCGGCATGGCCCGGCACCCGTGATCGAGCTTCCCGAGCACATCGGGGAAGAGGCCAGGCCCGCGGTCTTCGACCAGTTGATGCCATTGATCGAGGCGCACACCACCGAACGTGTCCTGAGCGACGCCAGCGCCTACCTTGGCTTCCTCACCACCCGGCCCGAGGTCGAGGCCGGGCCGGTCGCGGTGACCGGCTACTGCGTCGGGGGCCTCCTCGCAGTGCGCACCGCCGCGGCTCACCCCGACCAGGTGGCCGCTCTCGCCGCCTTCCACGGCCCTGTCGGCACGGGCGGGCCCGACCTCTTCGCCGAACTGACCGCCCAGGTCCATTTCGGCCACGCGGAAGGCGACATGACGCCCGAGGCGCTTGCCGAGCTCAACAAGGCGCTGGATGCCGCGGGGGTCGACTACACCTCCGAGATCTACCCCGGCACCACCCATGGCTTCACCATGTCCGACACCGACGCCTTCAGCGCCTCGGGCCTTATGCGCCACTGGGATCGCCTGCTACCCCTACTGGACCGCACCCTGCCGGCTCCGAGGTCGTTGAGCCAGTCCTGAACTATCCCTCGGACAATGCTGCCCTCGCCGTCCTCCACGGAGTACGGACCGAACCAGGGAGCCACGTTCTCCCAGCTCTCGGCGCCAGGACGTGTTCGCGCACCGCGGGGGAGGGCCAGCGGTTGCAAGGCCGAGGAAGGCATGCCGCATCGCGTCGCCTGCCGGGCCCTGGGGGTGTCGGAGTCGTGGTACCGCAAATGGCGCGGCCGGTCCCCGACCGAGCGGGGGTGAACCCAGTCCAGCGCCGGAGTGGCACCTGTCCGGGCGGTGCTCCCCGCCGACGGAACCGGACACCCGGGCCTCGGAGCTCACGTCGGACCGCGCCCAACCACAAGCCGCGGACGTGCCACGGGGACATCTCAGGGACTTTCACGTCTGTCCCAGGGACTTCTCAGGGACTTTTCGCCGCCTATACAGGAAAGGCCCTGACAGCGCAGAAAGACGCGAACGCACTGGTCAGGGCCCGTTTCCCTAGCACTCGATGATGTTCACCGCGAGCCCGCCCCGGGCGGTCTCCTTGTACTTGACGCTCATGTCCGCGCCGGTGTCCTTCATCGTCTTGATGACCTTGTCGAGGGACACCTTGTGCGTGCCGTCGCCGCGCAGGGCCATGCGGGCGGCCGTGACGGCCTTGACCGCCGCCATGCCGTTGCGCTCGATGCACGGGATCTGGACCAGGCCGCCGACCGGGTCGCAGGTCAGGCCGAGGTTGTGCTCCATGCCGATCTCGGCCGCGTTCTCGACCTGCTCGGGGGAGCCGCCCATGACCTCCGCCAGGGCGCCCGCCGCCATCGAGCAGGCCGAGCCGACCTCGCCCTGGCAGCCGACCTCGGCGCCGGAGATGGACGCGTTCTCCTTGAAGAGCATGCCGATCGCGCCCGCCGCGAGCAGGAAGCGGACCACGCCGTCCTCGTCCGCGCCCGGCACGAAGTTGATGTAGTAGTGCAGGACCGCCGGGATGATGCCCGCGGCGCCGTTGGTCGGGGCGGTGACCACGCGGCCGCCCGCGGCGTTCTCCTCGTTCACCGCCATCGCGTAGAGCGTGATCCACTCCATGGAGTGGGCCAGCGGATCGCCTTCGGCGCGCAGCTGGCGGGCGGTGACGGCCGCGCGGCGGCGGACCTTCAGGCCGCCGGGCAGGATGCCCTCCCGCGACATGCCCCGGCTCACACAGGCCCGCATGACCTGCCAGATGTCCAGCAGACCCGCGCGGATCTCCTCCTCCGTGCGCCAGGCCCGCTCGTTCTCCAGCATCAGGGAGGAGATGGACAACCCCGTCTCCTTCGTCAGGCGCAGCAGCTCGTCGCCCGTGCGGAAGGGGTACTTGAGGACCGTGTCGTCCAGCACGATGCGGTCCGCGCCCACCGCGTCCTCGTCCACGACGAAGCCGCCGCCCACCGAGTAGTACGTCTTCGACAGCAGCTCGGCGCCCGAGGCGTCGTACGCCCACAGCGTCATACCGTTGGCGTGGTAGGGCAGGGTCTCACGGCGGTGCAGGACCAGGTCGTCGTCGTAGGAGAACGCGATCTCGTGGTCGCCGAGCAGCTGAAGGCGGCCGGAGGCCTTGATCTCCGCCACGCGCTCGTCGGCCGTCTCCACGTCCACCGTGCGCGGTGAGGCGCCCTCCAGGCCCAGCAGCACGGCCTTCGGCGTGCCGTGGCCGTGGCCGGTGGCCCCGAGCGAGCCGTACAGCTCGGCGCGTACGCGGGTGGCTCCCTCCAGAAGGCCCTCGTTGCGCAGCCGGCGCGCGAACATGCGCGCCGCACGCATCGGGCCCACGGTGTGGGAGCTGGACGGGCCTATGCCGATCGAGAACAGGTCGAAGACCGAGATGGCCACGGTGACTCCTCAATAACAGGGTGGTGCGGGGTGGGCACCGCGCCCGGACGGGGTGTGTCCTTCCAGTGTGCGCGGTGCCCGAGGGTGCTGCGGAACGGAGCCGGAACGTTTCCGGAAGCGCTCCGGAAACGTTCCGGGACCGTCTACTTGCCGATACCCGGGTAGAGCGGGTGCTTGTCGGCCAGTGCCGTGACCCGGGAGCGCAGCGCCGCCGCGTCGTACGACGGCTTCAGCGCCTCGGCGATCACGTCCGCGACCTCGGCGAAGTCCTCGGCCGTGAAGCCGCGGGTCGCGAGGGCGGGCGTGCCGATGCGCAGGCCCGAGGTGACCATCGGCGGACGCGGGTCGTTCGGGACCGCGTTGCGGTTGACGGTGATGCCGACCTCGTGGAGGCGGTCCTCGGCCTGCTGGCCGTCCAGCTCGGAGTGGCGCAGGTCGACCAGGACCAGGTGCACGTCCGTGCCACCGGTCAGGACGTCCACGCCCACGGCCTTGGCGTCGTCCCGTACCAGGCGCTCGGCCAGGATGCGGGCTCCCTCCAGCGTACGGCGCTGGCGGTCGCGGAAGTCCTCGGACGCCGCGACCTTGAACGCGACGGCCTTGGCGGCGACCACGTGCTCCAGCGGGCCACCCTGCTGACCGGGGAAGACCGCGGAGTTGATCTTCTTGGCCAGCTCGGCGGTCGACAGGATCACCCCGCCGCGCGGGCCGCCCAGCGTCTTGTGGGTGGTGGTGGTGACGACATGGGCGTGCGGCACCGGGTTGGGGTGCAGGCCCGCGGCCACCAGGCCGGCGAAGTGCGCCATGTCGACCATCAGGTAGGCGCCCACCTGGTCGGCGACCCGGCGGAAGGCGGCGAAGTCCAGCTGGCGGGGGTAGGCGGACCAGCCCGCGACGATCAGCTTCGGCTGGTGCTCCTTGGCGAGGCGCTCCACCTCGTCCATGTCGACCAGGCCGTCCTCGCCGACGTGGTAGGGGACCACGTCGTAGAGCTTGCCGGAGAAGTTGATCTTCATACCGTGGGTCAGGTGCCCGCCGTGCGCGAGGTTGAGACCCATGATCGTGTCGCCGGGCTTCAGCAGCGCGAACATCGCGGCGGCGTTGGCCTGGGCGCCCGAGTGCGGCTGGACGTTGGCGTGCTCGGCGCCGAAGAGCTCCTTGACGCGGTCGATGGCGATCTGCTCGACCACGTCGACGTGCTCGCAGCCGCCGTAGTAGCGACGGCCGGGGTAGCCCTCGGCGTACTTGTTGGTGAGGACCGAGCCCTGGGCCTCCATGACCGCGACCGGAGCGAAGTTCTCCGAGGCGATCATCTCCAGGGTGGACTGCTGGCGGTGCAGCTCGGCGTCGACGGCGGCGGCGACGTCCGGGTCCAGGTCACGCAGGGATGTGTTCAGAAGAGACATGAGGTGCTACGACTCCTCAGCCCGCGATGTGGGCGTCGTACTCGTCGGCGGAGAACAGGTCGGACGGCGTGTCCGTGACCCGCACCCTGAACAGCCAGCCGCCCTCGAAGGGGGCCGTGTTCACCAGCGACGGGTCGTCGACGACGTCCTGGTTGACGTCGGTGATCTCACCGGAGACGGGGGAGTAGAGGTCGCTGACGGACTTGGTCGACTCCAGCTCGCCGCAGGTCTCGCCCGCGGTCACCGTGTCACCGACCTCCGGGAGCTGGACGAACACGACGTCGCCGAGCGCGTTCGCCGCGTGCTCGGTGATGCCGACCGTCGAGACGCCGTCCTCGGCGTCCGACAGCCACTCGTGCTCCTTGCTGTAGCGAAGCTTCTGGGGGTTGCTCATGGCTGGATTCTCCCTGTACGCGGGCGGTGCTGGTGATGTGGGTGACGGAGCGGGTGACGCCTGGCCTGCCAGTGTCTACTTCCGGCGCTTGTAGAACGGCAGCGCCACGACCTCGTACGGTTCATGGCTGCCCCGGATGTCGACCCCGACTCCGGCCGTGCCGGGCGCGGCGTGCGCGGCGTCGACGTACGCCATCGCGATCGGCTTGCCCAGCGTGGGGGACGGGGCGCCGGAGGTGACCTCTCCGATCACCTCGCCGCCCGAGACGACCGGGTAGCCCGCGCGCGGCACGCGGCGGCCCTCGGCCACCAGCCCGACCAGGACGCGCGGGGGGTTCTGCTCGGCACGCCCGGCGGCCTCGGTCAGCGCGGCGCGCCCCACGAAGTCGCCCTCCTTCTCGAACTTCACGACGCGGCCCAGACCGGCGTCGAAGGGCGTCAGCGAGGTCGTCAGCTCATGCCCGTACAGCGGCATGCCCGCCTCGAGGCGCAGCGTGTCCCGGCAGGACAGGCCGCAGGGGATGAGACCGGCGGGCGCGCCGGCCTCGGTCAGCGCCTGCCACAGCTTCTCGGCGTGCTCGGGCGCCACGAACAGCTCGAAGCCGTCCTCGCCCGTGTAGCCGGTGCGCGCGATGAGCGCCGGGACGCCGGCGACGGTGCCGGGCAGACCCGCGTAGTACTTCAGCCCGTCCAGGTCGGCGTCGGTCAGCGACTTCAGGATGCCGGGGGACTCGGGGCCCTGGACGGCGATCAGCGCGTAGGCGTCGCGGTCGTCGCGCACCTCGGCGTCGAAGCCCGCGGAGCGCTCCGTGAGGGCGTCCAGGACCACCTGGGCGTTGGAGGCGTTGGCGACGACCATGTACTCCGACTCACCGAGCCGGTACACGATCAGATCGTCGAGGATGCCGCCGTCCGGCCGGCAGATCATGGTGTAGCGGGCGCGCCCGACGCCCACCGAGGAGATGTTGCCGACCAGGGCGAAGTCGAGGAGGCGGTTCGCCTCGGGGCCCGTCACGGTGATCTCGCCCATGTGCGAGAGGTCGAACAGGCCGGCCTTCGTGCGGACGGCGAGGTGCTCGTCGCGCTCGGAGCCGTAGCGCAGGGGCATGTCCCAGCCGGCGAAGTCGGTCATCGTCGCGCCCAGCGAACGATGCAGGGCATCGAGCGCGGTGTGGCGCGGGGGGCTGCTGTTCATCGGGAGTGCTCCAAGGACAGGCATGGACAGGGCGAGGTCGATCCTCCCCATCTGTCATCGGAACCTGAGAGGTTCGCCCTGACTCCCGTGTCCCGGGGCGGCAGGGTTTGCACCTTGGGTGGGGCCGCCGGGGCGGCCCGCTTTCCAGATGTGCCTCGCCCGCGCGGTATCAGGGGCCTGAGAGATTCAAGGGAGGGACTTGCTCCTTCGGCGCCCGGGCGGCACAAGGGCCTGCCCGGAACTCTCCCGCGCGGATTCAAGCGGCCGGTATGCAGTTGGCGCGCACATCATTGCACGCCACCCCCGCCGGACGGCAGGCCGGATCGGTAACCGGTCCGTGGCAGGACGGGAACGCCGTCGCGATACCTTTTCATTACCTTCTCTTTACGCCCGGTGGGGAGCAGGCTCTGTACGTCCGGTGGGGAGCGGGCTTCCCAGTCGCCGGGAGGCACCCACGGGGAGGCAGGGGAGGCGACGACGATGACGGTGGACAGGAACACGGCGTACGCCGGGGTCGCGGGCGTCGCGGTGCCCGGACCGGCCGGGGCCGTGCCGCGGCCCGCCCGCGGGGCCCGGCCGCCGGCCCGGGTCCGCGATCTGCGGGAGCGCGCGGGCGCAGCCCCGCACGCGCTGACGTTCGGCGCGCGGGACCTCGTCGTCGTGTCGGGGCTGCCGGGCAGCGGCAAGTCCACGCTGATGCGGCGCACCGTGCGGGGGGTGCGGGTGGACTCCCAGGACACCCGGGAGGGCTGGGACGCCCGGCTGGCCCGGTTCCTGCCGTACGCCGTCTACCGCCCCCTCGTCCGCCTCGCGCACTACGCGGCCCTGGGCCGCGCCCTGCGCACGGACCAGGGGGTCGTGGTGCACGACTGCGGCGCCCAGCGCTGGGTGCGCGGCTGGCTCGCCCGGGCGGCCCGGCGCCGCGGCGGCGCCCTCCACCTGCTCCTGCTCGACGTCGCCGAGGGCACCGCACTGGCGGGCCAGCGCCGGCGCGGCCGGGGCGTCTCCCGCTACGCGTTCCTGCGGCACCGCGGAGCCACCCACCGCCTCCTGCGCGCCGTCGAGCAGGGCCGTCCGCCGGAGGGCTGCGCCTCGGCGGTGCTCCTGGACCGCGACGCCGCGAACGCCCTGCGCCACATCACCTTCGCCGCCGAGCCGGAGGAGCACGGGCCGTGGGGGCGCTAGCCTTTTGCGCTGTGTCGGACAGTGGCATGTCGGGCAGTGGCAGACGACCAGCAGCGGCACTGAGCAGGCGGTAGGCAGATGGACATCCCCGCGGACCTTCCCATGGACTTCCCCGCACCGGCACACCCGTATCCGCACGGCGGATGGCCGGGCAACGAACTGGAGGAAGTGCTCTCCGCCGCCCTCGGCGTCCCCTCGGCGAGCGGCCGGATCGTGGAGGTCCTCGGCCGCAGCTTCGTCTGGGTGCCCCTGCCCGAGGGCCGCGGCCCGCACAGCGGCTCCCTCGACCTGCCCACCGTGCAGATCGAGGGCCAGGCGTACGTGCCGGTGTTCAGCTCCGAGGAGCAGTTCCGCCAGGTCGTGGGCGGCCACATGGCGTACACCGTCGCGCCCGCCGTCGAGTTCGCCCGGGGGCTGCCCCCGCAGGTCGGCATCGCCGTCAACCCGGACGGCGTGGTCGGCGTTCCGCTGCCCCCCGAGGCCGTGGCCGAGCTGTGCCGCGCGGGGCGTACGGAGCTGGACGGGTCGGCGAGGGGCGGCCGGGTCCGTCTCTTCGAACCCGACTGGCAGGACGACCCGGTCGACCTGCTCGCCGCAGCGTCCGCCGAGTTCGCCGCGGCCGGCGTGGTGCGCGCCGCGCGACGCTGCCTGGCCGTGATCGAGACCGCCGACCCGGTGATGCTCATAGGCGTCGAGCTGACCTCCGGGGAGAGCGACACCCGCACCCTCGCCCTGGACGCGCTCGGCAGGGCCCTGGCCAAGGCGCCGGTGGCGACGCCGGTGCACATGGTGTTCCTGGACGCGGCCCAGGATCCGGTGGGCGACTGGCTGCGGGGCACCGTGCGGCCCTTCTACCAGCACGGTTACTGACGGCACGAGGCAACCGTCCGGGCGGTATCCGACGCCGTCCGGGCGCCCGGGGGGAGCGCGCGTCACGTTGCTGTCAGGATGGCGCCTTAACCTGGTTTCATGGCCGGGGCGGGAGAACCCCGCGCCGCGGCCGTCAGGTTCGCCAAGCTGATCAGGTTCGTCGTGAGGGAGCGGTAGAGGGTGAGCGCGTCGGGCACGGCCTCGACCGGGCAGGTCGAGCACATGCTGCGCCAGGTGACGCCCGGGCGTTACGACGCCTACGAGGCGCTCCTCGGCGCGCTCGCGACCCCGTCCCGCGGCCAGGTCTGGATGCTCCTGTGGCACGGCCAGGCCGGCTCGCCCGACGCCCAGTACGGCACGATGGACGTGGGCGCCCACGGCTACGCGCCCTGCGTCACCTCCGCCCAGGAGCTGTCGGCGAGCGGCTGGAACAGGTCGTACGAGGTCGTCGACGGCCTCGACGTGGCGCGCACCCTCTACCCCGAGCACTACGGTCTGTGGCTCAACCCGCACGCGCCGGGCGGCGGGGTCGGCATCCCCTGGCTGGACCTGCGCCGTATCGCCACCGGTCTGGACCGTCAGCCCGCGGGCCCGCTCAGGCTGTCCGAGCCCGGCATCGAGATCCCGCAGTTCTACGCCCTGCTCACGCAGCACGCCCACCGCACCCCCGCGATCCGCTCGCTGCGCCGGGCCTGGGTGCAGCCGGCCCTCGGGGCGCCCTATCTGGCCATCGGCCTGGACGTGTACGACACCTCGCCGGCCGCGGTCGACTCCGTGCGGGCGATGATGCAGCAGTCGGTCGGCGCCGTGCCGGACGGGCTCGGGGTGTCGACGGTGGCCATGACCGACGCGTACGACCCGGTCGTGATGTGGATGCGGGCCGGCGCGCGCCCGTTCTACGACCGCGAGGCCCACGGGGCCCCGCTCCAGCCCCAGTTGCAGGCCCCGCCGCACGCCCCGGCCGCCGGTTACGGCTACCCGCCGGTGCTCGGCGGCTACTGAGCCGCACGCCGCCCACCCCGCCCCGCGGCCCGATTCCCGACCCGCGCGGCGATCTTCGGCGCACCCCCTCGCCCAAGTCGCGGTGTCCGCAAGGCGGCACGGAGTGTCCGCATAACAGGAAACCCCAGCCCGCATCACGTTTGCGCATCCATTCACTGTCAAGTCTGGCAACTGGTCGCACAAGCATTGAAGACTCCCCCTTCAAGGGGCTCGCCCCTACTCAGGTGAAAACTGATTGACGCCGCTACCAGCGGCAAGTGCGGGCCGGCCACCGCCGGTTGAGAGGGGTCCCTGCCAGATGACGGCGCCAATGCACGACACGACCGCGGAAGCGGCCCCGACCGCGCCGCCGGAGACGGGCGGCGAGGGGAAGATCGAGGGCCGGTCCCTCAAGCAGATCGCCTGGCACCGGCTGAAGCAGGACAAGGTGGCCCTCGCGGGCGGATTCACCGTGCTCTTCCTCGTGCTCGTCGCGATCTTCGCCCCGCTGATCGTCTCGCTGTTGGGCCACCCCCCGAACGACTTCCACCAGGACAAGCTCGACCCGCTCACCAACCTCCCGCAGGGCGCCTGGGGCGGCGTCAGCGGCGACTACCTGTTCGGCCTCGAACCCAACAAGGGCCGCGACGTCTTCAGCCGCATCGTCTACGGCGCCCGGATCTCGCTGCTGGTGGCCTTCCTCTCCGCCATCGTGGCGGTCGTGCTCGGCACCCTGTTCGGCATCATCGCGGGCTACTTCGGCGGCTGGGTCGACTCCCTGATCAGCCGCGTCATGGACCTGCTGCTCTCCTTCCCGCAGCTGCTGTTCATCATCTCCCTGGTCTCCGTCCTGCCCGACGACCTGCTGGGCCTGACCGGCACCGGCGTGCGCGTCGCCGTGCTCGTCCTGGTCATCGGGTTCTTCGGCTGGCCCTACGTCGGCCGCATCGTCCGCGGCCAGACCCTGAGCCTGCGGGAGCGCGAGTACGTCGAGGCGGCCCGCAGCCTGGGCGGTGGCAGCCGGTACATCCTGTTCAAGGAACTGCTGCCCAACCTGGTCGCGCCGATCCTCGTCTACGCGACCCTGATGATCCCCACCAACATCCTCACGGAGGCGGCGCTCAGCTTCCTCGGCGCCGGTGTGCGGCCGCCGACCGCCTCCTGGGGCGGCATGCTGCGCGACGCCCTGCAGACCTACGAGCACGACCCGATGTTCATGGTCTTCCCGGGCGCCACCATCTTCATCACCGTTCTCGCCTTCAACCTCTTCGGTGACGGCCTGCGCGACGCGTTGGACCCCAAGGGGACCCGCTGATGCTCGACTCGCCCCCTGCCGCACCGTCAGGTGGCTCTTCCTCATGGTTCCCCGGACATGGTCCGGGACCGCGAATCTCGGAGGTTACGAGAAAAATGCCCACAGGTATCCCGAAGCGGCGGCTCGCTGCTGGTGCGGCCCTCGTTGTCGCGGCACTGGTGAGCACCACAGCGTGCGGCGGTGGCGACAGCGACAGCAAGGACAAGGGTGCCGGCTACAACGCCGCGCTGGACAAGGTCGTCAACGCGTCCGCCAAGAAGGGCGGCACGCTGAAGTTCATCAGCAAGCAGGACTTCGACTCCCTCGACCCGCAGCGCACGTACTACGGCTTCTCCTGGGACTTCTCGCGGTACTTCACCCGCACCCTGGTCACCTACGACACCAAGCCGGGCGCCGCGTCGAACAAGCTGGTCGGCGACCTCGCCACCGGCCCGGCCACGGTCAGCGACGGCGGCAAGACCTACACCTACAAGCTGCGTGACGGCGTGACCTGGGAGGACGGCTCGAAGCTGACCTCCAAGGACGTCAAGTACGGCATCGAGCGCGCCTGGGCGACCGACGTCATCACCGGCGGTCCGAACTACCTCATGAGCACGCTCGACCCGAAGAGCGAGTACAAGGGCCCCTACAAGGACAGCTCGGCGGACAAGCTGGGTCTGAAGGCGATCGACACGCCGGACGACCAGACCGTCGTCTTCCACCTGCCCAAGCCCAACGGCGACTTCGAGCAGTTCCTCGCGATGCCCGCCGGTGCCCCGGTGAAGGCGAGCAAGGACACGGCCGCCAAGTACACCCAGCACCCGTTCTCCAGCGGCCCGTACAAGATCCAGTCGTACAGCGCCAACAAGAGCCTGGTGCTGGTCCGCAACGCCGCCTGGAAGAAGGCCTCCGACCCGATCCGCCCCGCCCTGCCGGACAAGATCACGGTGACGATCTCCCCCAACCTGGAGGAGAACGACAAGAAGCTGATGGAAGGCGACTACGACCTCGACCTCAACGGCACCGGTATGACCCAGTCGGGCCGTATCAGCGCCGTTCAGGACCACAAGGCGGACGTCGACAACCTGGAGACCACGTTCGTCCGCTACGTGGCGCTGACCCACACGATCAAGCCGCTGGACAACGCCCACTGCCGCAAGGCCGTCTTCTACGGCACGGACTTCGCGGGCCTGCAGCAGACCCGCGGTGGCGCCATCGCCGGCGGTGACATCGCCAACTCCGTCTTCCCGAAGTCCATCCCGGGCTACGACAGCTACGACCCGTACGGCGTCATCGCGCGCAAGGGCAAGGCCGACGACGCCAAGGCCAAGGACGAGCTGAAGCAGTGCGGCCAGCCGAACGGCTTCTCCACCAAGATCACCGCGCGCACCAACCAGCCCGGTGAGGTGGACGCCGCCGAGGCGCTCCAGCAGCAGCTCTCCAAGGTCGGCATCAAGATCGAGGTCGACTCGATCGACGGCGCCCAGTCCTCCAGCATCAGCGGTTCGCCGAAGGTGCAGAAGGAGCGCGGCTACGGCATGACGATGAGCGGATGGGGCCCGGACTTCTCCACCGGCCAGGGCTACGGCCAGCCGCTGTTCGACAGCCGCTTCATCAAGTCGAACGGCAACTACAACGAGTCGCAGATCAACGACAAGACGATCGACGGCCTGTTCGACCAGGCGATCGCGACCACGGACAAGGCCAAGTCCAAGGCGATCTACGAGCAGATGAACAAGCGCCTGCTCGACAACGCCGACTGGATGCCGTTCATCTACGAGAAGAACATCAGCTGGCGCGGCCCGCGCCTGACGAACATCTACTCGTCCGCCGCCTACAGCGGCCGCTACGACTACGTCACCCTCGGCGTCGTCAAGTAGTAGTCGCCACACCCCCGAAGTGATCGAACCCTTGCCGCCGAAACCCGCCAGTCCGAAGGGCAGGTGATGGCCCGGGCGGCGGACGGTTCCTCCCACAAGGAGGGCCGGCCGCCGCCGGGCCGCGCACAGTGCTTGCTTACCTCATCCGGCGCCTGTTCGCCGTACTCATCATGGTGCTGGTCGTCCTGCTCGCGACCTTCACCGTCTTCTACATGCTGCCCAAATGGGCGGGCCAGGACGTCGCCGTCCTGTTCGCCGGCAAGGCGACCGGAGCGGAACAGATCGCGGGCATCCGCGTGAAGCTGGGCCTGGACAAGCCGCTGTTCGTCCAGTTCTGGGACTTCGTCAGGGCCATCCCGCTGGGGCGTGACTACGCCAACGGCAACGACGTCACCCACTGCTCGGCCCCCTGCTTCGGCTACTCCTTCGTCACCGAGCGACCGGTGTGGGACACGCTCAAGGAGGCCATGCCGGTCACCCTGGCCCTGGCCGCGGGCGCCTGCGTCCTGTGGCTCGTGGCCGGTGTCGCCGCCGGTATCCTGTCCGCGCTGCGCCGGGGCTCGATGTGGGACCGCACCGCGATGGTCGGCGCCCTCGCCGGTGTCTCACTGCCCGTCTTCTTCACCGGCATGGTGGCGATGGGCATCTTCGTGCACAGCCTCGGCCTGATCCACATCACGGACGACCTGAACACGGACGACAGCATCGGAACCTGGTTCGAGACACTGCTTCTGCCGTGGATCGCGCTGGCCCTGCTGTACGCCGCCATGTACGCGCGCCTCACCCGGGCCACCATGCTGGAGATCCTCGGTGAGGACTACATCCGCACCGCCCGCGCCAAGGGGCTGAAGGAAGGAAAGGTCATCACCGGGCACGCTCTGCGGTCCGCGATGAACCCGATCCTGACCGTCTTCGGCCTGGACCTCGGCGCTCTGCTCGGTGGCGCGGTGCTCACGGAGTCCACCTTCAACCTGCCCGGCCTCGGTCTCGCCTCGGTGCAGGCGATCAGCAGTCACGACCTTCCGGTCATTCTCGGCGTGACCCTGTTCGCGGCCCTGGCCATCGCCGCCGCCAACCTCGTCGTCGACCTCCTGTACGCCGTCATCGACCCGCGAGTGAGGCTGGGATGACCGACCTGAACAAGACCGGAGCGGCGGTCGGCGAGCCCGTCGCCGCGTCGGCCGCCCCGACCGCCTTCCTCGAGGTCCGCGACCTGAAGGTGCACTTCCCGACCGACGACGGCCTGGTCAAGTCCGTCGACGGGCTCAGCTTCCAGCTGGAGAAGGGCAAGACCCTCGGCATCGTGGGCGAGTCCGGCTCCGGCAAGTCGGTGACCTCGCTCGGCATCATGGGCCTGCACACCGCCGGCCAGTACGGCAAGCGCAAGGTGCGGCTCTCCGGCGAGATCTGGCTGGACGGCACCGAGCTGCTGTCCGCCGACCCCGACCATGTGCGCAAGCTGCGGGGCCGCGACATGGCGATGATCTTCCAGGACCCGCTGTCGGCCCTGCACCCGTACTACACGATCGGCAAGCAGATCGTGGAGGCGTACCGCGTCCACCACGACGTCGACAAGAAGACCGCCCGCAGGCGGGCGATCGAGATGCTCGACCGGGTCGGCATCCCCCAGCCGGACAAGCGGGTCGACAGCTACCCGCACGAGTTCTCCGGCGGTATGCGCCAGCGGGCCATGATCGCCATGGCCCTGGTGAACAACCCCGAGCTGCTCATCGCGGACGAGCCGACCACCGCCCTGGACGTGACCGTCCAGGCGCAGATCCTGGACCTGATCCGCGATCTGCAGAAGGAGTTCGGCTCCGCGGTCATCATCATCACCCACGACCTGGGCGTCGTCGCCGAGCTGGCCGACGACCTCCTGGTCATGTACGGCGGTCGCTGCGTCGAGCGCGGTCCGGCCCAGCAGGTGTTCTACGAGCCCCGCCACCCCTACACCTGGGGTCTGCTCGGTTCGATGCCGCGTCTGGACCGCGACCAGCAGGAGCGCCTCATCCCGGTCAAGGGCTCCCCGCCCTCGCTGATCAACGTCCCGTCGGGCTGTGCCTTCAACCCGCGCTGCCCGTACGCCGACCTCCCCAAGGACAACGTCACCCGCACGGTCCGCCCGGAGCTGACCGAGGTCGGCGGCCGGCACTGGGCCGCCTGCCACATGTCGCAGGAGCAGCGGGAGCGTATCTGGACCGAAGAGATTGCGCCGAAGCTGTGAGCGACGAAAAAGCAGTGAAGATCCCCGCGCAGAGTGACGGCGTCGCCCTCGACCAGGACGCCGCCCCCGGCGAGGTCCTGCTGAGGGTGGCGGGGCTCCAGAAGCACTTCCCGATCCGCAAGGGGCTGCTCCAGCGGCAGTCGGGTGCGGTGCGCGCCGTCGACGGCATCGACTTCGAGGTCCGTGCCGGTGAGACCCTCGGCGTCGTGGGCGAGTCGGGCTGCGGCAAGTCGACGATGGGCCGGCTGATCACGCGGCTGCTCGAACCCACCGCGGGCACGGTCGAGTTCGAGGGCAAGGACATCACGCACCTCGGTGTGCGCGGCATGCGCCCGATGCGGCGCGACGTGCAGATGATCTTCCAGGACCCCTACTCGTCGCTGAACCCGCGCCACACCATCGGCACCATCATCAGCGCCCCCTTCAAGCTCCAGGGCGTCACCCCCGAGGGCGGCGTCAAGAAGGAGGTGCAGCGGCTGCTGTCGGTCGTGGGCCTCAACCCCGAGCACTACAACCGCTACCCGCACGAGTTCTCCGGCGGTCAGCGCCAGCGCATCGGCATCGCCCGCGCGCTCGCTCTGAAGCCGAAGCTGGTCGTAGCGGACGAGCCGGTCTCCGCGCTGGACGTGTCGATCCAGGCGCAGGTCGTCAACCTCCTGGACGACCTCCAGGAGGAGCTGGGCCTGACCTATGTGATCATCGCGCACGACCTCTCGGTCGTCCGGCACGTCTCCGACCGGATCGCGGTGATGTACCTGGGCAAGATCGTGGAGCTGGCCGACCGGGACTCGCTGTACAAGGCGCCGATGCACCCGTACACCAAGGCGCTGATGTCGGCGGTGCCGATCCCGGACCCGAAGCGGAGGAACGCGAAGAGCGAGCGCATCCTGCTCAAGGGCGACGTGCCCTCGCCGATCGCGCCGCCGAGCGGTTGCCGCTTCCACACGCGGTGCTGGAAGGCCACGCAGATCTGCGCGACCACCGAGCCCCCGCTGCTCGAGCTGAAGCCGGGGCAGCGGGTGGCCTGCCACCACCCGGAGAACTTCGAGGACCAGGCCCCGCAGGACACGGTGCTGCTGTCCGACGCGAAGTCGGCGGCGGAACTGGTGCCGGACGCCGTGCTGGAGGAGTCGGCGGCGACATCGGCGGCGGTCGCCGCGGACCTGGCCACCGAGGCGAAGCCCGCCGGCGCGGAGCCCGAGTCCGGGGCCGAGTCCAGCCTTTCGTCCGCGGAGGCGGAGGCGGAGGCCGAGACCGAGACCGAGTCGGAGGACGTGTCCGCTGCCGCGGAAGCCGAGTCCGAGTCCGACTCCCCTTCTGCGGCGGCTGAGTCCGGGGCCGAGTCCAACTCTGCGTCCGCGGAGGCGGAGGCCGGGTCGGAGGCCGGGGGCGGCTCGGAGCCGGAGAATGTGTCCGCTCCGGCGGAGTCCGGGACGGTGTCCGAGCCCGAGGCTGGGCCCGCTGCCGCGAAGGCGGAGCCGGGGGCCGCTGCTGCGGAGTCCGAGTCCGGGTCCGGGGGCGACTCCTCCTCCACGGAAGCTGAGGCCGAGGCCGAGGACGGGGCGGAGGCCGCTCCCGTGGCGAAGCCCGAAGGGGACGTCAAGAAGTGAGCGTGACCGACCGGTAGGGAGCTTCTGCCGGCTGGCAGGCCCCGCGAGCAGGCGCGATCCCGCTCGCGGGGCTTCGTCGTACCGCATGACGACTTGGCAAAGTCATGTGCATGACCGAAAGGGAGAGCGCAGAGTCTGGCGTGTCCATCTGACCGGCAGCACGCTCGAAGGGACGACTGATGGCACTCTCCCGTTCGGCACGCTTGGGCATCCTCGTCACCGCGGCGGCCTCCTTCCTCACCGTCGCCGCCTCCTCGGCCCCGGCCCCGGGCGCCCCCGGCATCGGGGACTCCTACTTCCCGCAGCTAGGCAACGGCGGCTTCGACGCCCGCCACTACGACCTCGACGTGGCGTACAACCCGGACACCGCCCGTCTCGACGGCCGTACGACGCTCACGGCCCGGGCCACGCAGAACCTCAGCGCCTTCGATCTCGACCTCCAGAAGCTCGAGGTCACCAGGGTCGAGGTCAATGGCAGACGGGCGGGCTTCAGCCGCACGGGCGACGAGATCCGGGTCACCCCGAAGGGCGTCCTTGCCAAGGGGCGGGACTTCAGGGTCACGGTCACCTACGGCGGCATACCCGAACCCCTCAGCGGTCCGATCGTCTTCGGCTCCAAGTACGGATGGATGAAGACCGCCGACGGCGTCTTCGTCGCCTGCGAGCCGAACGCCGCCTCCACCTGGTTCCCCTCCAGCGACCACCCGTCGGACAAGGCCACCTACGACATCCGCATCACGGCGCCCAAGGGCCTGACCGGTGTCTCCAACGGGCGCCTGGTCTCGACGCGCGACCACGGCGGTCAGACCGTGACGCACTGGCGGGAGTCGCGGCCGATGGCGACCTACCTCGCGACGGCCACCATCGGGAAGTTCGACGTGAAGACCGGCAGGACGCCCGCCGGAACACCGATCTACGTCGCCATCGACCCGGTGCTCGCGAACAGCAACAACGTCGACGTGTACGCGGTCACCGCGGAGGCCACCGACTACTGGTCCAAGGTCTTCGGCCCGTACCCCTTCGAGGAGACCGGCGCCATCGTCGACGACATGCCGGAGGCGGGGTTCTCGCTGGAGGTCCAGTCGAAGCCCGCGTACTCGGCGGTGCGCAACGAGACGACGATCGTGCACGAGCTCGCGCACCAGTGGTTCGGCGACTCGGTCTCGGTCGAGCACTGGAAGGACATCTGGCTCAACGAGGGTTTCGCGACCTACGCCCAGTGGCTGTGGGCCGAGCACCGGGGCACCGCCTCGGCGCACGACTCGTTCCTGGCCGCCTACAACGCGCGTCCCGCCGACAACTCCTTCTGGCAGGTCAAGGTGGCCGACCCGCAGCGCGACACCATGTTCGCCTCCGCGGTCTACAACCGGGGGGCGATGACGCTCCAGGCGCTGCGCGAGCGCATCGGCGACACCGCGTTCTTCAGGCTCCTGCCGGCCTGGACCCGGCTCCACCGGTACGGCAACGCGAACACCGCCGAGTTCGTGCGGCTCGCGGAGCGCATCTCGGGGCAGAAGCTGGACGATCTGTTCCAGAAGTGGATCTACACCACAGGAAAGCCCGCACTGTAGCCTCGTAACATAGGATTTTCAAGGCCTTAGTGCCGCTATCGCCTTGCTTTGCAAGGTGCACCCTGTTCGGTGAGTGAGAATACAAGGGTGCTCCAGCAACTGTTCAGCCCCTCCGTCCAGCACACGCTGGACGTCGTCGGCATCTTCGTCTTCGCGATCTCCGGCGCGCTGCTCGCCGTCCGCAAGAACTTCGACGTCTTCGGGATCGCGGTGCTCGCCGAGGTCACCGCGCTGGGCGGAGGGGTCTTCCGCGACCTGGTCATCGGCGCCGTGCCGCCGGCCGCGTTCACGGACCTGGGGTACTTCCTGACCCCGCTGCTGGCCGCCCTGCTCGTCTTCTTCCTGCATCCGCACGTGGAACGCATCCAGGGCGCCGTCAACGTCTTCGACGCGGCGGGCCTCGGCCTCTTCTGCGTGGCGGGGACGACCAAGGCGTACGACTACGGGCTGGGCATGACGGCGTCCGTCGCCCTCGGCCTCGCCACCGCCGTGGGCGGCGGCGTGCTGCGTGACGTGCTCGCCAACGAGGTGCCCTCCCTGCTGCGCTGGGACCGCGATCTGTACGCGGTGCCCGCGATCGTCGGGGCCACGATGGTCGCCCTGTGCATCCACTACAACGCGCTGACCCCGTTCACCACGGGCCTCGCGGTGGTCACCGCCTTCGTCCTACGGCTCCTGGCGATGAGGTTCCACTGGCGAGCTCCGCGCGCTTGGAACCGGCGTTCCACGGTGGTGGAGGAGTAGCGGAACCGGTGCTGTTCCCGCCGTGCCTGCCGGTCATCTGCTGGGTCAGCCAGGTGAACACGTACGGGATCTGCGGACGCCACAGGGCCATGTTGTGGCCGCCCGCGCTCAGCGGGATCAGTTCGGTGCGCACCGTCGTCGGGGCCTTCGCGACCGCCGCCAGCGACTGGGCCGCCTGGTAGCCGTCGCCGATCTGCCCGGAGAGGTAGAGGGAGACGCGGGGCGGGGTGCGGTACCCGCGCAGGATCATGTACGGGTTGTTCGCGCGACGCAGGGCGACGGTCTTCGCGGCCAGGGAGTTGCGCTCGCCTATGGGGTCGTTGTAGCCGGAGAGGCTGATCGCGGCGCGGTAGCGGTCGGGATGGGCGACCGCGAGCTTGGCCGCGCAGTGCGCTCCGGCCGAGTAGCCGGCGGTCGCCCAGCCGTCGGGGGCGGCCTTCGCGCGGAAGTTGTCGGTCACCATCTTGGGCACGTCGATGCTGAGCCAGGTGTCGGCGTTCACCTTGCCCGGGATGTTCGCGCAGCCGGTGTCGGTCTTGGCGATCAGGTTGGTGCGCGGCGACACCAGGATGAAGGGGGCCACCTGCCCGTCGCGCATCAGCGGCGAGAGCTGCTCGTGCACGTTGAGCGATCCGAACCAGGCCTTGGCGGAGCCCGGGTAGCCCGACAGGAGCTCGACGACGGGGAACTTCGTGTTCCGGTAGGCCGGGTCGTCGTACTGGGGCGGCAGCCAGACGTAGACCTCGGCCTCCACGCCCGAGACCCGGCCCCTGAGCTCGGTCTCGCGCACCCCGCCCGCCGCGTGCATGCCCGGCCCGTCGGCCTGCGTGAAGGTCTGGCGCACCTTCGGCAGCGCCTTGACCTGGATGCCGCCGGTGCCGTCCCGGCCGAGGTCGGCGGCCTGCTGGACGTGGTTTCCGGTGCCGAGCAGGTCGTCCCAGTTGTCGTACAGGCTGTTGGCGTTGTTCACCAGGACGAAGACCAGTGTGACCGCGGTGGCCTGGGCGAACAGCAGCATCGCGACCCGGCCCGCCTGGCGCAGCAGCAGGGGGCCGCGCAGCCGGGACCACAGGAACAGGGGCAGGGCGAGGGCGATCGCCATGAGGGCGATCGACGTGAAGAGGAACGGCGTCCCGGTCAGGCTCATCGGCGTATCCGGCTCTTCCTTGCAACGGAGGGATCGTGCTCTACGTCTTCTGAGAGGGGAACCGGAGCCCGTTCGTCCCGGACGAGTGCGGACACTTACCAAGAAATTGCCAAAGCCTCACCCCATCGAGCCCGGTCCCGTCATGCACCCGCAACAAACAAAGCTACTGCTTAGTAATTACCTGTTGTACGGTTCGGTCATGCCAGAAGCAGCAGCCACCGCGCAGGCCGGGCGAGCCACGATCGGCGACAGCGAGTTCGACCGCGACACCGCGGTCACCCTCCGGGAACCCGGCGTCTACGACATCGACCTCTCCGCCGGCTGGACGATCATCACCGCCGTCAACGGCGGCTATCTGCTGGCCGTCCTCGGACGGGCGCTGTCCGACGCCCTGCCGCACCACGACCCGTTCACGATCACCGCGCACTACCTCACCGCGTCCCAGCCGGGACCCGCGGTGATCCGCACGGACGTCGTGCGCACGGGGCGCACCCTCTCCACCGGCCAGGCCTCCCTCTTCCAGTACGACGAGCAGGGCCGCGAGGTCGAGCGGATCCGTGTCCTGGCCTCGTACGGCGATCTGGACGCCCTGTCCGACGACGTCCGTACGACGGCGGTGCCGCCGGCCCTCGCGCCGATGGACCAGTGCTTCGGGCCCCAGGACGGTCCGGCGCCGATCCCCGGCAGCTCGGCTATCACCGAGCGGCTGATGATCAAGCTGGACCCGTCCACGCTGGGCTGGGCGCTGGGCGCGCCGTCCGGCAAGGGGGAGATGCGGGCCTGGTTCGGCCTGGCCGACGGCCGTGACGCGGACCCGCTCTCGCTGCTGCTCACGGTGGACGCGCTGCCGCCGACCGCCTTCGAGATCGGGATCGTGGGCTGGGTGCCCACCGTCGAGCTGACCGTCCACGTGCGGTGCCGTCCGGCGCCGGGACCGCTGCGGGTGTCGATCGTCACGCGCAACCTCGCCGGCGGCTTCCTGGAGGAGGACGCCGAGGTCTGGGACAGCGCGGGCCGCCTGGTCGCCCAGTCCCGCCAGCTGGCCCGCGTCAGAACAGCCTGACCCCACCGACCCCACCCCCCGCCACTACACGCCCACCCCCACCCCCACCCCGCTCCCCGGACCCCCGCTCCCCGGACCCCGGGCTCCCTGGGCCTTCGGCCCCCCGGCTCTCCCGGGCCCTGGGCCCGCGGGCTTCCGGGCCTCTGGCCTCCGGGTCCTCGGCACTGCCCCCGGGCTCCCGGATCTGCGCCCCTGGGCCCCCGGATCCTCGGCCCCTGGGCCCCCGGCCTTCTCGGACCTCCGGGTCCCGAGGCCCCGGACCCCGGCCTTCTCGGGCCCCCGGGCCTGCGGGCCCTCTGGGTCCCCGGCTCGGGCCTCCGGGCCCCGAGACCCCGGCCTACTCGGGCCTCCGGGTCCCTGGGGCCCCTGGCTCGGACCGGGCCCCGGTCTCCGGGCCCCCGGCTCGGGCATCCGTGCCCCCTGGGTCCCCGGGCCCCGGACCTTGGCCCTCTCGGGCCTTCTCAGGTCTTCCAGTGGTGGCGTCCGATGCTGATGAGGCGGAGTCGCTGTCGGGCCCTGTGGGCGACCCGTTCCTGTTCCTCGGCGGGGCGCGGGCCCTCCAGGGCCTCCAGGAACTGGGAGGCGGTCATCAGCATCTGGTCCACGTACAGACCGGCGAGCATCAGCAGATCCTCCTGGCTCCACCCGGCCGACTCCGGGTGCCGGCCCAGTGCCTCCGTCACCTCCTCGGTGAACCGCGCCAGTTGCCGCCGGATCGCCTCCCGCACCGGCTGGACCCCGCCGTGTCGCTCGCGCGCGATGAAGCGGACGTGGGCGGGCGAGGCGTCGACATGGCGGGCGATCAGCTCGACGGAGCGGTCGATGCGCTCCTCCCAGGCGCCGGTCATGGAGACGGTCGACTCGATCATCGGATGCAGCCCGCCGAGCGCCTGCTCGACCAACTCCACGCCGAGGTCGGCGATCGAGCGGAAGTGCCGGTAGAACGCGGCCGGGGCGATGTCCACGGCCCGGGTGACCTCGCGCAGTCCCAGGCTGCTCAGGGACTGCTCCTCCAGCAGCTCCAGGGCCGCGTCCAGGAGCGCCTGCCGGGTCTTCTGCTTCTGGGCCTGCCGGATGCCGAGGGTGTGACTCATGCCATGCAGTTAACAACTGTTCTCTGTAATTGGAAAGCCGGAGGGCACGCTAGACTGGGGAGTCAGTGAACAACTGTTACAACGATTGTTCACTGAACCGTAACGCGAGAGAGGCACCCAGGAGGGGGATCTCACCCATGCTGTTCCTCGTAGCCGCACTGCTGGTGCTGGGCGCCGTGATGGGCACCGTGGCCCACGCACCGCTCGGCTTCACCCTGACCGCCGCCGCCGTGATCGCCGTATGGCTCATCGTCTTCGCGATCCGCGAACGGCACGGGCGCCGCCGGCAGACGTCCGCCCACTGACCCGCGTACACCCAACGACCGTCGGGAGCTGACGCATCATGAACCTCACCGCCGAACGAACCGAACGAACCGAACAGGCCGCGCCGACCGAGCAGGCCCCGCCCGCCGAGCAACCCGCCACCCGCGTGCGCCGCGAGCCCGGGCGGGAAGCGGACGGCATGGCCGTCGCCTCCTTCATCCTGGGGCTGCTCGGCCTCCTCGTCCTCAACCTCTTCCTCGGCCCCGTCGCCATCGTGCTGGCCACCGTGGCCCTGTGGCGCGGCACCGGGCGCCGCGGACGCGCCCTCCTCGGCCTCGGCCTGGGCGTCGCCGACCTCCTGGTCCTCGCGGCCTTCACCCAGGCCGACCACTCGTTGTCCTGGAGCTTCTAGCGGCGGAGCCGACCGGGATCGCCGTGGGCGGGCTCGCGCACCGGCCCCGCGTCGGCCCCCGTGCGGGCGGTCCTAGAATTGGCCCACCATGGCTTACCTCGACCACGCCGCGACCACTCCGATGCTGCCTGAGGCGGCGGAGGCGCTGACCGCGCAGCTCGGCATCACCGGAAACGCCTCGTCCCTGCACGCGGCCGGCCGTCGCGCGAGGCGGGCCGTCGAAGAGGCCCGCGAGAGGCTCGCCGAAGCGCTGGGCGCCCGACCCAGCGAGGTCGTGTTCACCTCGGGCGGCACCGAGGCCGACAACCTGGCGGTCAAGGGCCTGTACTGGTCACGCCGGGACGCCGACCCGGCCCGTACCCGCGTCCTCGCCAGTCCCGTGGAACACCACGCCGTCCTCGACGCCGTCGACTGGCTCGGCGAGCACGAGGGCGCCACCGTCGAGTACCTCCCCGTCGACTCCCACGGCCGCGTCCACCCCGAGGACCTGCGCGAGGCCATCGCCCGCGACCCCGCAAGCGTGGCGCTCGCCACGGTGATGTGGGCCAACAACGAGATCGGCACGATCATGCCGGTCCGGGAACTCGCCGAGGTCGCGCAGGAGTTCGACATCCCGCTGCACGCCGACGCGGTCCAGGCGTTCGGCCAGGTACCGCTCGACTTCGAGGCGTCCGGTCTCGCGGCGATGACGGTCTCCGGGCACAAGGTCGGCGGTCCCTACGGCATCGGGGCACTTCTCCTGGGCCGTCGGTACAGCCCCGTACCGGTCCTGCACGGCGGCGGCCAGGAGCGCCACGTCCGCTCCGGCACCCTCGACGTGCCCGCCGTCGTCTCCTTCTCCGTCGCCGGATCGACCGCCGCCGCCCGCCGGGAGTGGTTCGCCCGCGAGATCGGCGCCCTGCGCGACGACCTGATCGGCGCGGTCCGCGCGGCCGTCCCCGACGCCGTCCTGGGCGGGGACCCCGTCGACCGGCTCCCCGCCAACGCCCACTTCGCCTTCCCCGGCTGCGAGGGCGACTCCCTGCTCCTGCTGCTGGACGCCCAGGGCATCGAGTGCTCCACCGGCTCCGCCTGCACGGCCGGCGTGGCCCAGCCCAGCCATGTGCTGCTCGCCACCGGGGCCGGCGCGGACATCGCCCGCGGCACCCTGCGCTTCTCCCTCGGCCACACCTCGACGGCGGCCGACGTGGACGCGGTGGCCAAGGCGATCGGCCCCGCGGTGGAACGGGCGCGCACGGCGGGCCTGAGCTGAGTCGCGGGGGACCGGCGGCGCACTGTGGGCGGCCCTCCGGGAGCCGCCGCGCGACCCGTACTCTTGAAGGGCTATGACTGACACCCCGCAGCGCCCCCTCCGCGTCCTCGCCGCCATGTCCGGCGGGGTCGACTCCGCCGTAGCCGCCGCCCGCGCCGCCGAGGCCGGGCACGACGTGACCGGAGTCCACCTCGCGCTGTCCGCGAACCCGCAGTCCTTCCGCACGGGCGCCCGCGGCTGCTGCACCATCGAGGACTCCCGCGACGCCCGCCGCGCCGCGGACGTCATCGGCATCCCCTTCTACGTCTGGGACCTCGCCGAACGCTTCCGCGAGGACGTGGTCGAGGACTTCGTCGCCGAGTACGAGGCGGGCCGCACCCCGAACCCCTGCCTGCGCTGCAACGAGAAGATCAAGTTCGCGGCGCTGCTGGACAAGGCCCTCGCCCTCGGCTTCGACGCGGTGTGCACGGGCCACTACGCGAAGGTCGTCACCCTGGGCGACGGCACCCGCGAGCTGCACCGCGCCTCCGACATGGCCAAGGACCAGTCCTACGTCCTCGGGGTCCTGGACGACCGGCAGCTGGCGCACGCGATGTTCCCGCTCGGCGACACCCTCACCACCAAGGACGAGATCCGCGCCGAGGCCGAGCGCCGGGGCCTCGCGGTCGCCAAGAAGCCCGACTCCCACGACATCTGCTTCATCGCCGACGGCGACACCCAGGGCTTCCTCGCCCAGCGGCTGGGCCGCGCGGAGGGCGACATCGTCGACGAGTCCGGGGCGAGGCTGGGCACGCACGACGGCGCGTACGGCTACACGATCGGCCAGCGCAAGGGCCTGCGCATCGGCACCCCGGCGCCCGACGGCAAGCCGCGCTACGTGCTCGACATCTCGCCGGTCACCAACACGGTCACGGTCGGCCCGGCCGCCGCCCTCGACGTCAGCGCCCTGACCGCCGTCAAGCCCCGCTGGTGCGGAGCGGCCCCCACGCGGCCCGGCACCTACTCGGCCCAGCTGCGCGCACACGGCGACGAGACGCCGGTGACCGCCGAACTGGTCGACGACACCCTGCGGGTCGCCTTCACCGAGCCCGTGCGCGGCGTGGCGCCCGGCCAGGCGATCGTGCTCTACGACGGCACGCGCGTGGTGGGCTCGGCGACGATCGCCTCCACCACGCGCGCGACGACCGCGGTGGCCTGAGCGGACCTTCCGGCGGGCGCGCTCAGCCGCCGAAGAAATCCGCCAGCACCGGGGCGAGCACCTCCGGGTCCACCATGTGGTTCTGGCCCTCCAGCAGGCGGTACGTGCCCTGGGGCGCCGCCTCGGCCACGGCCTGCGTCGCCCGGCGCAGCCACTCGGGGCTCGCCCCGCCCGCGACGGCCAGCAGCGGCACGGTGGTCGCCGCCAGCAGGTCCCGGGGCACCAGACCGCCGTCCATCACGGCGTCGTCGTAGGCGAGCGTCGGTGCGATGGACTCCATGCCGGCCCACATGGGGGACTGGCGGGCGTTGTCGATCATCTGCGGCGCCAGTCCCGTGAGCCGCAGGAACAACGCGACCGCGTCCCCGCGCCGGTCCGCCCCCAGCGCCTCGGCGAGCTTCTTGGTGTACTCGGCGCGCTCCCGCGCCCCACCGCCGAAGTCGGCGTAGGGCGTCTCGTAGACCGCGGCCTGACGCACCGGCAGACCGCTCGCCGCAGCCTGGAGCACCAGCGCGCCGCCCGACGAGATGCCGTACAGCGACGCCTCGCCCCCGGCGGCCTCGATCAGCGCCGCGAGGTCCTCCACCTCGCGGGCCACCGCGTAGGGCGGTGTGTCGCCGCTGCCGCCGCGGCCCCGGCGGTCGTACACGATGACGCTGAAGCGGTCCGAGAGGCGCGCGGCCAGGGGCGCCACCGTGGCGCCCGTGGACATCGCACCGCTCACGAGGACGAGCGCCGGGCCCGCTCCGGTGCGTTCGTAGACGATAGGGGTGCCGTCGCGCGAGATGGTCTGCTTGTCCATGACTGTGAGACTGCCCCAGACGACGGCACCGAAAGGTCACGACACCGCTACTTGCCCACTTCCACTTCGTAGAAGCACAGGTGGTCCTTGATCTGGGTGACGTCCGGCTCGGGGTCGGGGTACGCCCACACCAGGTCCGCCGCGTCGGGCAGGGACCAGTAGGAGGCGGTGCCCTTGAAGGGGCACACGGTGTGGGTGTCGGACGGGGTCAGCAGATCCAGGCGCACGTCGTCGGCCGGGATGTAGTACCGCGGGGGACAACCGGTCTCGTGCAGCACCAGTGCCCGGTCGCTGCGCGCCAGTACCTGCTCGCCGTGCACCACGCGCACGGGCTCGTTCGCTTGCTCGATGGTGATCGTGTGTCCTTGGGCCATAACAGGGAGAGCACCCGCGGGCCGCCGGTTTCTTCCCGCGTACGCTCATCGCATGGACATCTGCGTCTTCCTCTCCGCCGCCGACCTCGCCGAGCGCTACACGCGCCCCGCGAGCGAGTTCGCCGAACTGCTGGGCAAGGGCGGTCACACCCTGGTGTGGGGCGGCTCCGACGTGGGGCTCATGAAGGTGGTCGCCGACGGTGTGCAGGAGGCGGGCGGCAGGCTGGTCGGCGTCTCCGTCGGGTTCCTCCAGGGCAAGGCCCGGGCGGGCGCGGACGAGATGGTGGTCGCCAAGGACCTCTCCGAGCGCAAGCGGCTGCTCCTGGAGAAGTCCGAGGCCGTCGTCATCATGGTCGGCGGGACCGGGACGCTGGACGAGGCGACGGAGATCCTCGAACTCAAGAAGCACGGGCACACCGACAAGCCGGTGGTCCTGCTGAACACGGACGGCTTCTACGACGGCCTCAAGGAGCAGTTCCACCGCATGGACGACGAGGGGTTCCTGCCCCGGCCACTCGCGGACCTGGTGTTCTTCGCGGACGAACCGGCGGGCGCGCTGGCGTATCTGGAGGAGTCGCTCCCCGGCCGCTGACACCGGGGTGCGAGCATGGCGGGCATGGCTACTCATGTGATCACCGGTGCGGGTTCCGGTATCGGCTCGGCCGTGGCCCGCCGTCTGCACGCGCGCGGGGACGACCTCGTGCTGCACGCCCGCGACGCCGGGCGGGCGAAGGAACTCAGCGCCGAGTTCCCCGGCGCGACGACCCTGGTGGGCGACCTCGCGGAACCCGACAGGCTCTCCTGGGCGTTCTCCCACCAGAGCCTGCCCGACCGGGTGGACTCCCTGCTGCACATCGCGGGCGTCGTCGACCTGGGCACCGTCGACGAACTGACCCCGAGGTCCTGGCACCACCAGCTGAACGTCAACCTGGTCGCCCCCGCCGAGCTGACCCGTCACCTCCTGCCCCAGCTGCGCGCCGCCCGCGGCCATGTCGTGTTCGTGAACTCGGGCGCGGGACTGGCCGCGCACGCCCAGTGGGCCGCGTACGCGGCCTCCAAGCACGGCCTGAAGGCCCTCGCGGACTCCCTGCGCCAGGAGGAGCACGTGAACGGCGTACGCGTCACCTCCGTCTACCCCGGCCGCACCGCGAGCCCGATGCAGGCCAAGGTCCACCAGCAGGAGGGCAAGCGGTACGACCCGTCGCAGTGGATCGACCCGGAGTCGGTGGCGACGACGATCCTGACGGCGATCGACCTCCCGAAGGACGCGGAACTGAACGACGTGACCATCCGCCCAGGCTCCTGACCCGCCGGGGGCGCCGCAGGCACGGCCGGCCCGTCCAACCGGAGGGCGCTGCGGACGTGTCCGGCCCCACCCAGCCCGTCCGACCGGGGCCGTTGCGGGCGCGACCGGGCCCCACCCAGCCCGTCCGGCGTTTGAGGACGAGGCCGTTCAGGCCGACAAGGGGGGCCCGGGGCGCAGCCCCGTGACAGCCGCGACCACGCCGCAGCCACCGTCACAGCCCCCCAAGCGGAGCGCATACGCTGCACAGGTGAGTGAAAACACCCAGCCCCCACCCGCCGGCGCAGCCACCGGCATCGGCTCCATGCCCGGCACGGACGCCCGCGAGGCGGCCAAGACCGTCACCGGCAGCCTGGAGGACTTCCCCTTCCTCGCGGAGCTGTCCGCCCGCGGCCCCGGCGCAGACATGATCGGCCGGACCGCCGGCATGCTCGTGGACCTGTACGCGCGCGTGGAGCCCAGCGGCTGGCGGTTCGGCGACCGGCCGGGGCGCGACACCAAGCGGGCCAGGTCCTGGCTGGGAGAGGACCTCGACGCCCTGGAGGAGTTCACCCAGGGGTACGAGGGCCCGCTCAAGGTCCAGGCGGCCGGCCCGTGGACCCTCGCCGCCGCCCTGGAACTGCGCAACGGCGAGGCCTCCCTCTCCGACCCCGGCGCCTGCCGCGACCTGGCCGGATCGCTCGCGGAGGGGCTGCGCGTGCATCTGGACGAGGTCCGCAAGCGCGTGCCCGGCGCGCGGATCGTGCTGCAACTGGACGAGCCGTCGCTGACCGCCGTCCTGCGCGGGCAGGTGCGGTCGGCCAGTGGCTACCGCACCCACCGGGCCGTGGACCGCCAGGTGGTCGAGGCCACGCTGCGCGAGGTCGTCGGCGTGCACACCGACGGCCCGGTCGTGGTCCACGCGTGCGCGGCGGACGTACCGTTCGCCCTCCTGCGCAGGGCCGGCGCCGACGGGATCTCCTTCGACTTCTCCCTTCTCACCGAGCGTGACGACGACGCGATCGGTGAGGCGGTGGAAGCGGGCACCCGGCTCTTCGCCGGAGTGGTCCCCGGCACGGACGCCCCGTTGTCAGACCCTGCCGGTAGCGTCATGGGTGTCAGAACGCTGTGGCGCAGGCTGGGGCTGCGTCCGGGGCTTCTCGCCGACACCGTCACGGTCACTCCGGCCTGCGGTCTCGCGGGCGCGTCCCCGGACTACGCCCGCAGGGCGCTGGCCCACTGCGTTCGGGCGGCGAGATCCCTCGCGGACAACCCTGAGTAACGGGAGGACCACACGGTGGCCGGCGACAAGCAAGCGGAGACGACGGTGCCCGCGCAGGCGCGGGAGCAGCACTCGCAGCTCGCTGAGCAGATCGAGGAGCACCGCTTCCGGTACTACGTGAAGGACGCCCCCGTCGTCAGCGACGCGGAGTTCGACGGTCTTCTGCGCGGCCTGGAGGCGCTGGAGGAGGAGTACCCCGAGCTGCGTACGCCCGACTCGCCGACACAGAAGGTCGCGGGGGCCTACGAGACGGAGTTCACGTCGGTGGAGCACCGCCGGCGGATGCTCTCGCTGGACAACGCGTTCGACGACGAGAAGCTCGCCGCGTGGGTCGACCGGGTAGCCCGGGAGGTCGGCAGTTCCACGTACCACTTCCTGTGCGAACTGAAGGTCGACGGCCTCGCCGTCAACCTCACCTATGAGCACGGGCGGCTGACGCGCGCCGCGACCCGGGGCGACGGCGTCGCCGGCGAGGACATCACCCCCAACGTCCGTACGATCGCCGCGATCCCGGACCGCCTGGAGGGCGACCGCGTCCCCGACCTGGTGGAGATCCGGGGCGAGGTCTACTTCCCGATGGAGAAGTTCGAGGAGCTGAACGCCCGTCTGGTGGCCGCCGGCGACAAGCCGTTCGCCAACCCCCGCAACGCGGCGGCGGGTTCCCTGCGCCAGAAGGACCCCCGGGTCACGGCGACCCGACCGCTGTACATGGTGGTGCACGGCATCGGCGCCCTGGAGGGCTTCCAGGACAGCATGACCCGCCTGTCCGAGGCGTACACGCTGCTGCACTCCTGGGGCCTGCCCACCGCGACGCACAACGAGGTGGTCGACGACCTCGACGGGGTGCGGGAGTTCATCGCGCGCTACGCGGGCGAACGCCGGCACTCCGTGGAGCACGAGATCGACGGGGTGGTGGTGAAAGTGGACGAGATCCCGCTCCAGGGCCGCCTGGGCTCCACCTCACGCGCCCCCCGCTGGGCCATCGCGTGGAAGTACCCGCCGGAGGAGGCCAACACCAAGCTCATCGACATCCGCGTGGGAGTCGGCCGGACCGGCAGGGTCACGCCCTACGCGCAGGTCGAGCCGGTCACCGTCGCGGGCTCCGAGGTCGAGTTCGCGACCCTGCACAACCAGGACGTCGTCAAGGCGAAGGGCGTGCTCATCGGCGACACGGTGGTGATCCGCAAGGCGGGCGAGATCATCCCCGAGATCCTCGGCCCGGTGGTCGACCTGCGCGACGGCACGGAGCGCGTGTTCGAGATGCCCTCGACGTGCCCCGAGTGCGGTACGCCGCTGCGGCCGATGAAGGAGGGCGACATCGACCTCCGCTGCCCGAACGCGCGCTCCTGCCCGGCCCAGTTGCGCGAGCGGCTCTTCTACCTGGCAGGCCGTAAGGCACTCGACATCGAGCACTTCGGATACGTGTCCGCCGCGGCCCTCACCCAGCCGCTGGAGCCGACCGACCCCCCGCTGAGGGACGAGGGCGGGCTGTTCGACCTCACGGTGGAGCAACTGCTGCCCATCAAGGCGTATGTCCTCGACCCGGACAGCGGTCTGCCCAAGAGGGACCCGAAGAGCGGCGAGGAGAAGGTCGCGACGGTCTTCGCCAACCAGCAGGGCGAGCCCAGGAAGAACGCCATCGCGATGCTGGAGAACATCGCGGCGGCCAAGGAGCGTCCGCTCGCCCGCCTTCTGACGGGACTGTCGATCCGCCATGTCGGCCCGGTGGCGGCCCAGGCGCTGGCCCGCGAGTTCCGCTCCATCGATCGCATCGAGCAGGCGAGCGAGGACGAGCTCAAGGCCACCGAGGGCGTCGGTCCGATCGTGGCCGCCGCGGTCAAGGAGTGGTTCGCGGAGGACTGGCACCGCGACATCCTCGCCCGCTGGAAGGCCGCGGGCGTCCGGATGGAGGAGGAGGGCTCCGGCCAGGACGAGGGGCCCCGCCCGCTGGAGGGGCTCACGGTGGTGGTGACCGGAACGCTGGAGCACCACACCCGCGACGGAGCCAAGGACGCGCTGCAGAGCAGAGGCGCGAAGGTGACCGGCTCCGTCTCCAAGAAGACGTCGTTCGTCGTCGTCGGAGAGAACCCCGGCTCGAAGTACGACAAGGCCATGCAGTTGAAGGTCCCGGTCCTCGACGAGGAGGGCTTCGCCGTCCTGTTGGAGCAGGGCCCCGAGGCGGCGGCCGACGCCGCGCTTTCGGCCGGGGCGGAGTGAGGAAACCTCAACCGTTCGCCGCATATCAGATGCATACGGATGGCCGGGGTGCATTCGGGCAACCGCCGACGACCGCTGCCCGCGCGAGCCGTCCGCGGCCTACTGTTGAGATGTGCGCCTGCCGGGCCCGGACGCGCGGCGGGTTGTGACACGGTTTCAACGGGTTCAAACACGTTGCCGCCCAGGACACTTGGCGGGCGGTCCGCGTGGCGTGGACACCACCGGCTGTGAGAGGGACGGGAATGGAACCGACCGAGAGGGCCGCTCCCATCTCGAGGCTGCCCCTGCGCCGGATGCGCGGCGCCTGGCGGGTGGCCCGGCGGCGCGCGTGCCGGCCGGGGCGCCCGGGGGCGGACGGCTCCCGCACCGCACGGGGCGCCCGACCCCGCACGAGCGGCGCGGCGGAGGTCGCGCCCGGCGCCGGAGTCCTCAGGGCGAGCGTGCCGGACCCGCCCGCCGTCGCGGCGGCACCCGCCCGCGCGGCGCTCGCCGGTGGACCTCCGGCGCGGGACGCCGCGGCCGGCCGGCTCGCGACCCGGGCCGCTCTGCCCAGGGCCGTCGTCGCGGCCGCCGCGCTGGTGCTCGGCGCCTGCCTCCACCGGGTGGTCGGCCTGCACCGCGCGCCCTTCCCGTCGGGTGCCGTCGGCTGGTCCCTGGCCGCGCTCACCGGCGTCGTCGTCGTGCATCTGATCGCGCTCGGCCGTTCCCACTGGTCGGGCCGTGCGGGGAGCATGGGCTCCGGAGCCATGGGGTCCGGAGCGGCCCTGACCCTCGCCGTCCTGCTGCTGTACGGCTGGGTGCCCGCGGCACTGGTCAGCCTCACCGTGGTGCTGCTCGTCGGCGCGGCGCGTCCGGCCCGATGGCGCGACGACGTGCTGCACGGCGCGGTCGACATCCTGGGCATCGGCGCCGCGGCGCTCGTCCTGGCCGCCTTCGGCCGGGTGCCGACCGTGGAGACGCCCTGGAACCCGCGCAGCTGGACCCTCTCCGCCGCGCCCCAGGTCGTCCTGCTGGCGATGGCGTACCTCGCGGTGACCCGGGCACTGCTGTGGTACCTGCACGCCCCGAGCATCGGCGCTCTGCCCACCGTCGCCCGGACGGCGCTCGTCAGGCAGGCGCTGGTGGCCGTCGCGCTGCTCGGCATCGCGCCGCTGGTCTGCGTGGTGGCCCACTCGCTCCCCGTCCTGCTGCCCCTGTTCGCCGTCCCGCTCATCGCGCTGGACTCCACCCTGTGGATCGCCCGGGCCCGGGCCGAGGAGCAGCTGCGCGACCCGCTGACCGGACTGCCGAACCGGCAGTGGCTGCTGGAGCGCACCTGGAAGGCCCTGGACGACGCCGACCGCATCGGGGCGCGGGCCGCGCTCCTGCTGATCGACCTGGACCGCTTCCGCTCGGTGAACGACACGCTCGGCCATCTCGCCGGCGACCGGCTGTTGCTCCAGATCGCCGAGCGGCTGCGGCTGGCCCTGCCGCGCGGGGCCGAGGCCGCCCGCCTGGGAGGCGACGAGTTCGCCGTCTTACTGCCGGTCGCGGACTCCACGACCTCCGCCGCGCGGGCGGCCCGCGGCCTGGTCGCCGCCCTCGGCTCCCCGCTCGACCTGGACGGGCTGACCCTCGTCCTGGAGGCCAGCGCGGGTGTCGCCGTCTTCCCCGACCACGCGCTCGACGCGGAGGGGCTGCTGCGGCGCGCGGACGTGGCGATGTACCAGGCGAAGCGGGACCGTACCGGGGTGGAGGTGTACGAGTCCAAGCGCGACTCCAACACCCCCGACCGCCTCGGCCTGCTGGGCGACCTGCGGCGCGCCCTGGACGCGCACGAGGTGGAGCTGCACTACCAGCCGAAGGTGCGCTTCGACGGCGCGGTGGCGGGGCTGGAGGCACTCGTGCGATGGGTCCACCCCGAACGCGGAAAGGTTCCGCCCGACGAGTTCATCGCCATCGCCGAGTCCTCCGGGCTCATGCCGCGGCTGACCGAGTACGTGCTGGAGACCGCGCTCGAACAGGTGGCGCGGTGGCGGGCCCAGGGCATCGACGTGCCCGTGGCCGTCAACGTCTCGCCGCGCGACGTCCACGCGCCGGGTTTCGCGGGCGCGGTCGCCGCGCGGCTCGCCCGGCACGGGGTGCCCCCCGGGGCGCTGCAGCTGGAGATCACGGAGCACGTCCTCCTGGAGGATCCCCAGCGGGCCGCGGACACGCTGGCCGCGCTGTGCGGGCACGGCGTGAAGATGTCGCTGGACGACTTCGGCACCGGGTACTCCTCGCTCGTGCATCTGCGGCGGCTGCCGGTGAGCGAGTTGAAGATAGACCGCTCGTTCGTGGCACGGCTGGCGGTGGACGCGGAGGACGCCGAGATCGTGCGCTGCACGCTGGATCTCGCGCATTCGCTGGGGCTGCTGGTGGTCGCCGAGGGCGTCGAGGACGACGAGACCTGGGAGCGGCTGCGGGACCTCGGATGCGACGCGGTGCAGGGCTGGCTGGTCGCCGCTGCGATGCCACCGACGGAGACCACGGCATGGCTGCGGGCCCGAGGCATCCGCCCCCCCACCCCCCGCGCAGCCCTCCCCGCAGTCCCCACAGACTGACAACCCACGACCGCCCCCGCAATCGCCAGGGGCGCGGGGAACTGCGCAAACTCCACGACGCACGTGCACCCGAAAACGTACGACCGCCGCCACGGGCGATAGGGGCGCGGGGAACTGCGCAAACTCCACGACGCGCGCGCACCCGAAAACGTACGACCGCCGCCACGGGCGACAGGGGCGCGGGGAACTGCGCAAACTCCACGACGCGCGCGCACCCGAAAACGTACGACCGC
>NZ_JBEZHK010000023.1:103153-128220 GCF_040650555.1 Streptomyces sp. NPDC048664
CGTACGACCGCCGCCACGGGCGACAGGGGCGCGGGGAACTGCGCAAACCCCCCGGACGCACGCGCACTCGACGACATACGGCCAGCCCCCTGACAGGCACGCCGCGCCCCCCGAGCAAAACCCGTGCAGGCCCCCCGTGCCGCACGCCATAGGATTGGCCCGAAGCACAAGCACCCACACTCACCCCAGAGGATCGCTGCATGCCTGGCATCACGCGCGAGGAGGTCGCCCACCTCGCCCGGCTGGCGCGTCTGGAGCTGAAGCCCGAAGAGCTCGAGCACTTCGCAGGCCAGCTCGACGACATCATCGGCGCGGTCGCCCGCGTCAGCGAGGTCGCCGACCAAGACGTCCCGCCGACCTCCCACCCGCTGCCGCTGACGAACGTCATGCGCGCGGACGAGGTCCGTCCGTCGCTCACCCCCGAGCAGGCGCTGTCCGGTGCCCCGGCACAGGAGCAGCAGCGTTTCAAGGTGCCGCAGATCCTGGGGGAGGAGTAGCCCGACATGACGGACAAGAACAGCATCATCAGGCTGACGGCCGCCGAGACCGCCGAGAGGATCGCCTCGGGTGACCTCACCGCCGTCGAGGTCACCGAGGCCCACCTGGCCCGTATCGAGGCCGTCGACGAGAAGGTGCACGCCTTCCTGCACGTGGACCGCGAGGGCGCCCTCGCCCAGGCCCGCGCCGTGGACGACAAGCGCGCGCGGGGCGAGAAGCTCGGCCCGCTCGCCGGTGTGCCCCTGGCGCTGAAGGACATCTTCACCACCAAGGGCGTCCCCACCACCGTCGGATCCAAGATCCTCGAAGGCTGGATCCCGCCGTACGACGCGACCCTCACCGCACGCCTGAAGGCCGCCGACGTCGTCATCCTCGGCAAGACCAACATGGACGAGTTCGCCATGGGGTCCAGCACCGAGAACAGCGCCTACGGCCCCACCGGCAACCCCTGGGACCTCACCAAGATCCCCGGCGGCTCCGGCGGCGGGTCCTCCGCCGCGCTCGCCTCGTTCCAGGCCCCGCTCGCCATCGGCACCGACACCGGCGGCTCCATCCGCCAGCCGGCCTCCGTGACCGGCACGGTCGGCGTGAAGCCGACGTACGGCGCGGTGTCCCGGTACGGCATGGTCGCCTTCTCCAGCTCCCTGGACCAGGGCGGCCCCTGCGCCCGTACGGTCCTGGACGCGGCCCTGCTGCACGAGGTGATCGCCGGGCACGACCCGATGGACTCCACGTCGATCGACGCCCCCGTCCCGCCGGTGGTCGAGGCCGCCCGCAACGGCAGTGTGGCGGGCATGCGCGTCGGCGTCGTCAAGCAGTTCCGCGGCGAGGGCTACCAGGCCGGCGTCATCCAGCGGTTCGACGAGTCCGTCGACCTGCTCAGGGAGCTGGGCGCCGAGATCGTCGAGCTGGACTGCCCGTCCTTCGACCTCGCGCTGTCGGCGTACTACCTGATCGCGCCCTCGGAGTGCTCCTCCAACCTCGCCCGCTTCGACGGCCTGCGCTACGGCCTGCGGACCGGCGACGACGGCGGCCGCTCGGCCGAGGAGGTCACCTCCCTGACCCGTGAGGCGGGCTTCGGCCCGGAGGTCAAGCGCCGCGTCATGCTCGGCACGTACGCCCTCTCCAGCGGCTACTACGACGCGTACTACGGCTCCGCCCAGAAGGTCCGCACGCTCATCACGCGGGACTTCGAGAAGGCCTTCGAGCAGGTCGACGTGATCGTCTCCCCGACGACCCCGACCACCGCCTTCGCGATCGGCGAGCGCGCCGACGACCCGATGGCGATGTACCTGGCCGACCTGTGCACCATCCCGACCAACCTGGCGGGCAACGCCGCCATGTCCCTGCCCTGCGGTCTCGCGCCGGAGGACAACCTGCCGGTGGGCCTCCAGATCATCGCTCCGGCGATGCAGGACGACCGGCTCTACAAGGTGGGCGCCGCCGTCGAGGCCGCCTTCGTGGAAAAGTGGGGGCACCCGCTCCTGGAGGAGGCTCCGTCGCTGTGAGCAACACACTGTCGAAGGCCAAGGGCTTCAAGAAGACGAAGTCCGGTACGTATCTGTCGATGGCCGGAACCGCGTTCGGCGCGTTCGGCGTGGCCAAGCAGATCAAGAAGGCGCGCACCGAGCACGACACGCTGCGGCTGATCGACGCCACCTTGTCCGCTGCCGCGATCGTCACCGGACTCGCCATCCTCTACCGCGAGCTGAAGCGGCTGGGCGACGACGACGTCCTGCTGGGCTGAGAGGGAAGTTTCACCGTGACCACCACGACCGACCTGGTGTCGTACGAGGACGCGCTGGCGTCGTACGACCCCGTCATGGGCCTTGAGGTCCATGTCGAACTCGGCACCAAGACCAAGATGTTCTGCGGGTGCTCGACCGAGCTGGGTGCCGAGCCCAACTCGCAGACCTGCCCGGTCTGCCTCGGCATGCCCGGCGCGCTCCCGGTCGTCAACGCGATCGGCGTCGAGTCCGCCGTCAGGATCGGCCTCGCGCTGAACTGCGAGATCGCCGAATGGTGCCGCTTCGCCCGGAAGAACTACTTCTATCCGGACATGCCGAAGAACTTCCAGACCTCCCAGTACGACGAGCCGATCGCCTTCAACGGCTATCTCGACGTGCAGTTGGAGGACGGGGAGACCTTCCGCGTGGACATCGAGCGCGCCCACATGGAGGAGGACACCGGCAAGTCGACGCACGTCGGCGGCGCCACCGGCCGTATCCACGGCGCGTCCCACTCCCTGCTGGACTACAACCGCGCCGGCATCCCGCTCATCGAGATCGTCACCAAGCCGATCGTCGGCGCCGGCGAGCGCGCCCCCGAGGTCGCGCGCGCCTACGTCCGTGAGCTGCGCGAGGTCATCAGGGCGCTCGGCGTGTCCGAGGCCCGCATGGAGATGGGCCAGATGCGCTGCGACGTGAACCTGTCGCTCATGCCCAAGGGCAGCGACACGTTCGGCACGCGCTCCGAGACGAAGAACGTGAACTCGCTGCGTTCGGTGGAGCGCGCGGCCCGCTTCGAGGTCATGCGGCACGCCGCCGTGCTCTCGTCGGGCGGCACCATCGTCCAGGAGACCCGCCACTTCCACGAGGACACCGGGTCCACGACCTCGGGCCGCGTGAAGGAGGAGGCCGAGGACTACCGGTACTTCCCGGAGCCGGACCTGGTGCCGGTGGCCCCCGCCCGCGACTGGGTCGAGGGGATCCGCGCCGCGCTGCCGGAGATGCCGCTGGCCCGCCGCACCCGGCTGCTGGCCGACTGGGGGATCTCCGGCACCGACATGCAGGCGATCCTCAACGCCGGCGCTCTCGACCCGATCGTCGCCACCATCGAGGCGGGCGCCGACGCGGCCTCCGCCCGCAAGTGGTGGATGGGCGAGCTCGCCCGCAGCGCGAACGAGTCGGGCAAGGCCCTGGACGAGCTGGCCATCACGCCCGAGCAGGTCGCCCGGGTCACCGCGCTGGTGACCTCCGGCGACCTGAACGACAAGCTGGCCCGCCAGGTCATCGAGGGTGTCCTCGCCGGTGAGGGAACGCCGGACGAGGTCGTCGACAAGCGCGGTCTCAAGGTCGTCTCCGACGAGGGCGCGCTGACCACCGCTGTGGACGAGGCCATCGCCGGCAACCCGGCCATCGCGGACAAGATCCGCGGCGGCAAGGTGGCCGCCGCGGGCGCCCTGGTCGGCGCGGTCATGAAGGCCACCCGCGGCCAGGCCGACGCCGCCCGCGTCAAGGAGCTCATCCTGGAGCGCCTGGGCGTCAGCGAAGGCTGACGGCCGGAAGCCCAGACCCACCCCGGGGGTGGTACGCCGACACGGCGTACCACCCCCGGGTGTTTTCCCTCCTCCGGTCTTGTGACCAACCCCACGAAAGCGACAAATGATCTTTTTTGGCTGCAACAGTGGTGGGGATTGCTCATTCGTTCTTTGCGGGCTGTTCAGCTTCTCGTGCTGCAGGTCCCGGTCAAAGATCCACGAACCACCCCAGGGAGCATGTCTGTGGCCGTCCTAGCACGCTGGTGCGTGCGTCACCGCCTCGTCACCGTCCTGCTGTGGCTCATCGCCTTCGCCGGTATCACCGCCGCCTCCACGGTGGCGGGCTCCGCGTACTCGAACGACTACGGAGTCCCCGGCACCGAGGCGAACCGCGCCGCCCGGATGCTCGACCAGGGCTTCCCCGACCTCTCGGGCGACAGCGACACGGTCGTCTGGCACACGGGTGCGGGCCGCGTGGACGCCGCCGACGTCGAGCAGACGATGACCCGCACCCTGGACCGGATCGCGGATCAGCCCGGAGTCGTCTCCGTCACCAGCCCCTACACGGGCAGTCACCAGGACCAGATCAGCCGCGACGGTCACACCGCGTACGCCACCGTCGCCTTCTCCCAGCCCGCCGACAAGATCGGCAAGGGGCAGGCGAAGGCCGTCGTGGACACCGCCAGGGCCGCGCAGAACGGCGATCTGAAGGTCGCGCTCGGCGGCGCCGCCGTACCCTCCACCGACGCCTCGGGCGGGCACCTCGCCGAAGCCCTCGGCGTGGGTGTCGCCGCCGTGGTCCTGTTCCTCGCCTTCGGCTCGCTCGCCGCGGCCCTGCTGCCCATCGCGACCGCCGTCATCGGCGTCGGCACCGCGTACTCCGGGATCGGGCTGCTCGGGCACGCGATGACCGTCGCCGACTTCGCCCCCATGCTCGGCATGCTCATCGGCCTCGGCGTCGGCATCGACTACGCGCTGTTCATCGTGACCCGGCACCGCCGCAGCCTGAAGCGGGGTGTGCCGGTGGCGGAGGCCGCCGTGGGCGCCGTCGCCACCACCGGGCGCGCGGTGGTCTTCGCGGGCGCCACGGTCTGTATCGCCCTGCTCGGCATGCTGATCCTGCGGCTCGGCTTCCTCAACGGTGTCGCGGTCGCCGCCTGCCTGACCGTCCTGCTCACCGTCGCGGCCTCGGTCACCCTGCTGCCGGCCCTGCTGTCCTTCATCGGCCCGCGCGCCCTCAGCAAGCGCGAGCGCCGCAAGCTGGACGAGCACGGGCCCGAGCCCGAGCTGCCCACCGGCTTCGCCGCCCGCTGGTCGGCGTTCGTCGAGCGCCACCCGAAGAAGCTCGGCGCCGTCGCGGTGGTGGTCATGGCGCTGCTCGCGCTGCCCACCCTCTCGCTCCACCTGGGCACCTCCGACCAGGGCAACGACCCGAAGCAGTCGACCACCCGGCAGGCGTACGACCTGCTCGCCGACGGCTTCGGACCCGGTATCAACGGTCCGCTGACCGTGGTCACCCAGGTCAACGGCGCCCAGGACAAGCTGGTCCTGGACAACCTCGACCGCACCCTCGACGGCACCAAGGGTGTCGCCTCCGTGACCCCGGTGACCTACGACAGCGACGGCCGGACCGCCTTCCTGACCGTCGTGCCGGACTCCGCCCCGCAGTCCGAGCAGACCAGCGAGCTCGTGCACCGCCTGCGCTCCGACGTGCTGCCGCACGCCGAGCAGGGCACCACCCTGGACCTGTCGGTCGGCGGCGTCACGGCCAGCTACGACGACTTCGCGAGCGTGATCGTGGGCAAGCTCCCCCTCTTCGTGGGGGTGGTGATCGGCCTCGGCTGCGTGCTGCTCCTGCTCGCCTTCCGGTCCCTCGGCATACCACTGAAGGCCGCCGCGATGAACATCGCCGCCGTCGCCTCCGCGTTCGGCGTGGTCGTCGCGATCTTCCAGTGGGGCTGGGGCAGCGAACTGCTCGGTCTGGGCCGGGCCGGGCCGATCGAGCCCTTCCTGCCCGTGATCATGGTCTCGGTGCTCTTCGGGCTCTCCATGGACTACCAGGTCTTCCTGGTCAGCCGGATGTACGAGGAGTGGCTGGAGACCGGCGACAACCGGCGTGCCGTACGGGTGGGCCTGGCCGAGACCAGCCGGGTGATCAACTCGGCCGCCGTCATCATGATCTCCGTCTTCCTCGCGTTCGTGCTCAGCGGTGACCGGGTGATCGCGATGTTCGGCATCGGGCTCGCCTCGGCCGTCGCCCTCGACGCCTTCGTCCTGCGCACCCTTCTCGTGCCCGCCCTGATGCATCTGCTCGGCGGCGCCAACTGGTGGCTGCCCTCCTGGTTGGACCGCGCGCTGCCCCGGATCAGCATCGAGCCCCCCGAGTGCCGTGCGACGATCTCGGAGCAGTGCGCTCAGGACGACGTGCTGGAGGACATGCTCGTGAAGGAGCGACGACTCGATGTACGCGATATCCCTGGGTGACGACGGCGCCGAACTGAGGCCGCTGGAGCCGTGGCACGCCGAGGAGTTCCTGGCCCACCTGGACCGCGGCCGGGAGTTCGTCACCGAGCACATCCCGTTCGGGTCGGACGTCACGGACATCCCCTCCGCACGGGCCAAGCTGCGGTCCTACGCCGACCTGCGCGCCGCCGACAGCGGCGGTCTGCACGGGCTGTGGCTGGCGGGGAAGCTGGTCGGCGGGGTTCTCTTCCGCGTCTTCGACGCCGAGGGCGGCAACTGCGAGGTGGGCTGCTGGCTGGAGCCCGCCGGGACCGGGCGGGGGCTGGTCACCCGCGCCATGCGGATCCTCATCGACTGGGCGGTCCAGGAGCGCGGCATCCATCGCGTCGAGTGGCGCGCGTCGTCCGGCAACGAGCCGAGCATCCGGGTGGCGCGGCGGCTGGGCATGACCCGGGACGGCGTGCTGCGGGAGAGCTTCTACTACCGGGGTGTGCGCCGGGACACCGAGGTCTGGTCGGTTCTCGCCCCCGAGTGGCGGGCGGCACACGGGTCGCGCGGCGACCGTTAAGAAACCTCTCATACAGCGTCCGTACGGTGCCGGGCATGGGAACCGAGACACTTGACGAGACCGGCACCGCGGCCATCACCGAGGAGGAGAAGCCGGAGACCGCGCCGGCCGAGGACAGCCGGACCGAGGGAGCCGTGACCGAGGAGACCGTGACCGAGGCCCCGACCGGGGTCGGCCAGGGAGCCGGGGCGGTGGTCGCCGCCGCGCTCGGCGTGGTGTCCCTCACCGGCGGCTGGCTGGGCACCGTGGCCGCCGCCCGGCAGACGCTGGTGGGCCAGCTCCAGACCTCGTCGTCGGCGAAGGTCGCCACGCAGATCAAGGCGGTGTACGGCGACGCCTGGCAGGCGACCGCGCTGTGGGGCGGCCTGTTCGCCCTCGCCGCGCTCCTCGTGGGCGTCGTGGTCCTGGCCCGTCCGGCCTTCGGCGCGCCCGGCAGGCCGCAGGCGGTCTGGATCAGGTCCGTCGCCTGGGCCGGTGTGGCCCTGGGCGTGATCGGCCTGCTCCTGGCGGTCCTCAAGTACACGAACATCCTGATGGGCCTCCCGACAGCCGGCTGACCCCCACCCACCCCAACGCCCCGCACCCCCCCGCGGGGCGTTTCCCATACCCACCGCACCCCTCCAGGGCCGGCGCGAGCAACCACGCACCCCCCCGACGCACCCGCAGGCCACAACTCCGGCCCGCCCCACCCCCCCAGGGGCGCGGGGAACTGCGCAGAACCCCACGACGCACCCGCACGGGACAAAGCACGGCCGCCCCACCCCTCAGGGGCGCGGGGAACTGCGCAAAAACCCCGACGCACCCGCACGGGACCCCGCTTAGGTGCACCCCCGCCCCCTTACCTCACCCCCCACCCCCTCACCCCCCGTCTAAGGCCCCCACCCCACCCCGAAGATCCGGCACTCTCCCCATGTGCCGCACCCCCCTCACGGACGAGAGTCGAGGACGTCGCAGAAAGCGGCGGCACGACCCACCTCGACCTCCCGGGGGAGACGCCATGTTCGCGTACGAGATGCACCAGCTCCGCACCGCCGAGCTGATCCGCGAGGCGGAGAACCGCCGCCGTGTCCGCGAGGCCCGCGGACACCGCCGCACGGCCCGCGGAGCGGGCCCGGAGCCCGAACACATGGCCAGGCGGCATACCCACGGGCACGGCGCCCGTGCTCCGCACACCGCCTGACCACGCGGGCACGAGGACGGCCGTACGGGGGTCGGACGTCCTCGCACGCGCCCCGCCGACGGGGACTCTCCTCCCCGTCGGCGGGGGCGCGGACCACCACGAGCGGTACGCGCACAGCGATATCCGGTGCCACGAGGTGAGAGGTCCATGACATGCTCGAAATCGTGGAGACCAGATCCGTCAGCCCCGTGTTCGTCGGCCGAGCCGAGGAGTTGGGGGTACTGCGCGACGCGCTCGCGCGCGCCACCGCGGGCGAGCCGCAGGTGCTGCTCGTCGGAGGCGAGGCGGGGGTCGGAAAGACCCGCCTCATCGAGGAGTTCGCCACCTCGGCGACCGCCGCGGACGCGGTCGTCGCGCTGGGCGGCTGCGTCGAGATCGGCGCCGAGGGCCTGCCCTTCGCTCCCTTCTCCACCGCGCTGCGCGCCCTGCGGCGGCGGTTTCCCGAGGAACTCGCCGAGGCCGCCGCCGGTCAGGAGGAGGATCTGGCCCGGCTGCTGCCCGAGCTGGGCGAGACCCGCCGGCGCCACCGCGACGACGAGGAGGGCTTGGCGCGCCTCTTCGAGCTCACCGCGCGCCTGCTGGAACACGTCGCCACCCGCCGCACGGTGGTCCTGGTCCTGGAGGACCTGCACTGGGCCGACGCCTCCACCCGCCATCTGCTCGCCTACCTCGTCCGCACCCTGCGCAGCGGCCGGCTCGCCGTCGTCGCCAGCTACCGTTCCGACGACATCCACCGCCGGCACCCCCTGCGCCCCCTCCTCGCCGAGCTCGACCGCCTGCGCACGGTCCGCCGCGTCGAACTCGACCGCTTCAACCGCACCGAGGTCCGCCACCAGCTGGCCGGCATCCTCGCCACCGAACCCGATCCGGCCCGGGTGGACGACGTCTTCGCCCGCTCCGACGGCAACGCCTTCTTCGTGGAGGAACTCGCCGTCGCCACCCACGAGGGCTGCCGCACGGGCCTGAGGGACTCCCTGCGCGACATCCTGCTCGTGCGGGTGGAGAAGCTGGCCGAGACCGCGCAGCGCGTCGTCCGCATCGTCGCCGAGGGCGGCTCGACCGTCGAGCACCGGCTCCTCGCGGCCGTCGCCCGGCTCACCGAGGACGACCTGATCGAGGCCCTGCGCACCCTGGTGGGAGCCAGCATCCTGCTCACCGTGCCGGACGGTGACGGCTACCGCTTCCGCCACTCCCTGGTCCGGGAGGCCGTCAGCGACGACCTGCTCCCCGGCGAGCGCTCCCGCCTCAACCGCCGCTACGCCGAGGCCCTGGAGGCCGACCCCACCCTCGTACCGGACGACCAGAGGGCACCCCGGCTGGCCAGTTACTGGTATCTCGCGCACGACGCGGCCAAGGCGCTGCCCGCCGCTCTGGACGCCGCGGTGAAGGCCCGCCGCCGTCACGCGTACGCCGAGCAGATGAGGCTGTTGGAGCGGGCGATGGAACTGTGGGACAGCGCACCCGACACGGTGCTGTCCCGGCTGCGCCCGGTCGACCACGCCGAGGTGTATCCCCCGTGTGGCTGCTTCCCGGCCACCGCGCCGCTGCAGTACGTCGACCTGATGGCCGAGGCGGCCGTCGCGGGCCGGCTGAGCGGCGAACGCGAGCGGGCCCTGAAGATCACGAAGCGGGCGCTGCGCCTTCTGGAGGAGGAGCGAGACCCGTCGCGCGCCGCCTGGTTCTGGGTCCAGCGTTCCAAGCTGATGCGGTCCACCAACCGCGGCGACGGCCGCGAGGAACTGGCCAGGGCCGAGGAACTGCTGTGCGGGCTGCCTCCGTCCGGGGTGCACGCCGAGGTGCTCACGGCGGTCGCCAACTGGTCGATGGTGCACCTCCCGGGCCCCGACGCGCTCTCGGCCGCCGAACGCGCCGTCGCCTACGCCAAGATGGTGGGCGCCCGTGACATCGAGGTCAACGCCCGCCTCACGCTGGGCGGCCTGCTCATCGAGTCCGGCGACGTCGACACCGGTCTCGCGCAGATGTCCGAGGCCAAGGAGCAGGCGGTGGAGCTCTGCAACGCCTACGTGTCCGGCCGGGCCCATGTGAACCTGCCGTCGCACCTGGAGGGCATCGGCCGTTCCCGGGAGGCCGAGGAGGTGCTGCGCGAAGGCCTCGACCTCACGCGGAAGATGGGGCTGCGGGACGCCGAGGCATGGGTGTGGGCCAACCTCGGCAAGACCCTCTACTCCCTGGGCCGTTGGGACGAGGCCCTGGAGGCCGCGCTCGCCTCGCAGCGGGTGGGCGGCCGCAGCGGCGGCCCCCGCGGCTTCTACGCGGTGATCCACGCCCATATCGCCCTGGCCCGGGGCGACCTGGCCGAGGCCGGCCGCCAACTGGACACCGCGCGAGAGTACTTGGGCGCCGGTGACGAAGCGCCGCAGCATGCGCTCAGCCTGGTGCGCATCACCTGCGAACTCGCCGTGGCGCAGGGCCGCTCCATGGAGGTCCGCGCCCTTGTCGAGCCCACCGTGACCAGCGACTTCCCGCTGGGAACGCAACGCTACGGATGGCCGCTGCTGCTCGTCGCGGCCATCGCGGAGGCCGACGCCGCCGCACTGCCCGCCGCCGCGCAGGGCCGCGCGGCGAGCCTTGAGCGGATCCGTGCCCGCGCCGCGTCGATGACCGCGAACGCCCCGGTGTGGCAGGCGTACGCCCACTGGGTCCGCGCCGAGTTGCTGCGCGCCGAGGACCGCGACGAGCCCGGCCACTGGGAGGAGGCCGTGACCGCGTTCGAGGCTGTGGAGCGCCCCTACGAGCTGGCGCGCGTCCGCTACCGTCTCGCCGGGGCCCTGCTGAACCCGCGCGGCGGGGATGACGGGCGGGAACGGGCCGCCGAACTGCTGCGGCTGGCGGGCACGATGGCCGACCGCCTCGGTGCGGTGCCGCTCGCCGACGCGGTCGCCCTCCTCGCCCGGCGCGCCCGCCTCGCACCGGCGCGGGAGGCGGTGGGGCCGGGCGCGGCGGACCCGGCCGAGTCGCTGGGGCTGACCAACCGGGAGCGCGATGTGCTGCGCCTGGTCGCGGCCGGCCGCAGCAACCGGCAGATCGCCGAGGAGCTGTTCATCTCGCCGAAGACGGCCAGCGTCCACGTCTCCAACATCCTCGCGAAACTGGAGGTCTCGGGTCGGGGCGAGGCGGCCGCGGTGGCCCACCGCCTCCGGCTGTTCGCGCCCCAGGCGCCGGCCGCCGCCGCACCGTAGCCACCGCCGCCCGCGCTCTGCGAGCAGGGGGTCCCCACGCGCCGTACCGGGCACCGCTCGTCGAGGAGTCCATGCCGGTGAGGCAGGCATGGACTCCTCGGTCCTCTGTCCTGAGAGTCAGCCGGCCGTGGCGCAGACCGCCCAGCCGGTGACGTTGAAGGCCGTGCCGGTGGTGTTGCGGATGGTCGCTCGCCATGTGGTGGTGCTGGTCGGCCCGGACTCGTACTGGTACACGCCACTGCTGAAGAAGCTGCTGGTGGTGATGCCCCCTCCGGTCACCACTGTCCCGGCCGGGCAACTCGTGGTGACGGTACAGAAGCTGTCCGCCGCGCAGCTCTGCGGGTTGGAGACCTGTTGGTAGCCCGATACTCCGGCGGGCCCGGTCGCCCCCGTTGCCCCGGTGTCGCCGGTGGCTCCGGTGGGTCCCGTCGCCCCGTCGGTTCCGGTGGCTCCGGTCGGTCCGGTGGGTCCGGTTGTTCCGTCGGTTCCGGTGGCTCCGGTCGGTCCGGTGGGTCCGGTTGTTCCGTCGGTTCCGGTGGCTCCGGTCGGTCCGGTGGGTCCGGTGGGTCCGGTTGTTCCGTCGGTTCCGGTGGCTCCGGTCGGTCCTGTGTCGCCGGGCATGCCCTGCGGGCCGGTGCTGCCTGTGGCGCCGGTGGGTCCCGTGGGACCTGTGGAGCCGGTCGCCCCACGGCAGTTGTCGCCCCTGCCGCCACCGAGAGCCGAAGCGGCGGCCCGTCCACCCGACCTGCCGTGGTGGTGCGACTCCTCTCTGCACCTGTCGCCGCCGTACGCCGCGACGGCGTGGTCCGTGGCACCGCGCATCGCCGCGATGGCCGGGCCGGCCGCGCCGGCCGCCATCAGCAGCGAGAGCGAGGCCAGCGCACCCGCCCTGCGGAAGCCGTCGCGAGCCAGGGGTCCGCATCGCAGGCGTCTTGTGCTCTCAGGTCTCACTTCGAGTTCTCCTTCGTCCACGGCGGAAAGATCCGCGCACGGGAGAATTACCTGTGTGCGCTCCAAGGAGCGGCTTGTAGGCCAGGCGACGTTCAGGTAATCAGCAAATTGGCTCAACGTAATAACCGAACAGACTAATTACCTGGCATCGTCTGCACCCTCACCTGCCGCCGCTGACTCACCCCATGAGATGCCCCCTCAGGACACCTCCACCTCCAGGATGCGGTCGTCCGTCTTCGACGGGTGGCCCCGGCCGTCCGTGTTGCTCGTCGTCACCCACAGGCGGTCGCCCCCCGCCGCCACGACCGTGCGCAGACGTCCGTAGGTCCCCTTCAGGAACGCCTGCGGGGGCGCGGACGCCTCGGTGCCCCTCAGCGGGACGCGCCACAGCCGCTGTCCGCGCAGGCCCGCCGCCCACAGGGAGCCCTGGGCGTAGGCGAGGCCGCTGGGGGAGGCGTCGGCGGTGTGCCACTGCGCGATCGGGTTGTGGAAGCGGGGGTCGGCCGACCTGCCCTCGGCCTCGGGCCAGCCGTAGTTGTCGCCGGGCTTGATCGCGTTGATCTCGTCCCAGGTGTCCTGCCCGAACTCGGAGGCGAACAGCCGCTGTTCGCGGTCCCAGGCCAGGCCCTGCACATTGCGGTGGCCGTAGGTGTAGACGAGGGAGCCGACCGTGGGATTCCCGGGCGCCGGCTCGCCCTCCGGGGTCATCCGCAGGATCTTGCCGCCCAGCGCCGCGCGGTCCTGGGCGAGGCTCCGCTCGCCCGACTCGCCGGTCCCCGCGTACAGCATCCCGTCGGGCCCGAACGCGATCCGGCCGCCGTTGTGGATCATCCCCTTCGGGATGCCTCTCAGGATGGTGTCCGGCGCCCCCAGTCGCTCACCGGCGGGCTTCGCCGGGTCGTACAGCATGCGGGCGATGCGGTTGTCCGACTCGGTGGTGAAGTACGCGTAGACCATGTGGTCCGAGGCGTAGTCGGGGGAGAGGGCGATGCCCAGGAGCCCGCCTTCGCCCGCGGCGAGGACTCCGGGCACCGTGCCCAGGAGCGTGGTGCGCCCGGTCCGCTCGTCGACCCGGGAGATCGTCCCGTCGTCGCGGCTCGACACCAGCAGCCCGCCCTCGGGCAGCGGGGCCAGGCCCCAGGGCGTCCTGAGGCCCGTGGCGACGGTCCGCACCACCCGGGCCGAGCCCGTCGCCGGCGGGGTCTGTTCGGCCGCCCGCCGAGAAGGCGAGGACGAGACGGCGGGTGTGCCGCTCGGTGGCCCGCTCCCGGGCTGCGGCGACGGGCCGCCGGAGGAGCAGCCGACCGCCAGCACAAGCGCGGACACGGCCCACACGGCCGACACAGCTGGACGTCGCACGGTCCTGGTCCCTTCGACGCGGTGCCCTCACCCCTTTCCTACACCGCCCGCGCCCCGCGTGGTGGCTCCTCGGTCCCGCGACCCGGTCCCACGACTCAGTCCCACGACCTCCGCGCCGCGGGCAGCGCCGCCAGCTCCGCCAGGTCCTCGCCGGTCAGGCGCAGCCCGGCCGCCGCCGCGTTCTGCAGGACCCAGCGCTCCTGCTTGGCGCCCGGCACCGGCACCACCTGACCGCCCTGCGCCAGGACCCAGGCGAGAGCCACCTGGGCGGCGGTGACGTCCTCCCCGTGCCGCCGCGCCACCCGGCGCAGTCCCGCCACGATCGGCTGGTTGGCCGCCATCATCTCGGCCGTGAAGCGGGGGTGCCGGGCCCGCAGGTCGTCGCGTTCGAAACCCTCGCCCGGTCGCAGCGTGCCCGTCAGGAAGCCGCTGCCCAGCGGCATCGCCGCCAGCACCCCGACCCCGCGCGCCGCGCACCACGGCACCAGGGCGTCCAGCGCCTCGGCCGACCACAGGGACAGCTCCGCCTGCACCGCGCTCACCGGGAAGACCTGCTGCACCCGTTCCAGTTGGCGCAGGGTGGCGTCGTACGGTCCCGCCCCGGACCGGCGCCGGGCCCGGACGCCGACCGCGCACAGCCCCAGTGCCCGTACCTTGCCCGCCCGGACCAGTTCCGCCATGGCGCCCCAGGTCTCCTCCACGGGAACCTCGGGGTCCGCGCGGTGCAGTTGGTAGAGGTCGATGACGTCCGTCTGCAGCCGCCGCAGCGACGCGTCGCAGGCGCGCTTCACATAGCCGGGGCGGCCGTTGGCCACGATGTGCTGCTCCCCGACCAGCAGCCCGACCTTGGTGGACACGAACACCTCGGCCCTGCGCTCCTTGAGCACCCGCCCCACCAGCAACTCGTTGGTGAACGGCCCGTACATGTCGGCGGTGTCGAGCAGGGTCACCCCGAGGTCGAGTGCCCGGTGCACGGTGCGCAGCGACTCCTCGCCCCGCTGCCGCGACCCGGAGTACGCCCAGCTCATCGGCATGCACCCCAGTCCCACGGCCCCCACGTCGAGTGCTGCCGCGCCGATCGTCCTGCGCTCCACCTGGCCGTGTCCTCCCTCGTTCGGCACCCCAAACTAACCAATGGGTCACCCGGTCCTTCGCATAGCCTCCTGACCATGACCGACGACGTGTGGCTTCCGTTCCGCCGCGAGGAGATGGAGGGTCTGCCCGACGGCCCCGCCTACCGGTTCTGGGACGGCGGTCCCGAGTTCCCCGCCGACCCCGCCCACTGCGCCTTCTACGCCGTGCCGTACATGAAGAGCAGCGAGATCGCGGTGCGCCCCATGGCCGCGATGACGTCCGTCCGCGTGGTCCAGACGCTCACGGCCGGAGTGGACCACGTGGAGCCCGGGCTGCCCCTGCTGCCCGGCGGGGTGCGGCTGTGCAACGCGCGGGGGGTCCACGACGCCAGCACCGCCGAACTCGCGCTGACGCTGATCCTCGCCTCGCTGCGCGGCATCCCCGACTTCGTCCGGGGCCAGGACCGGGAGGAGTGGCGTGCCGGGTTCCGTCCCGCGCTCGCCGACAGGTCCGTCCTCATCGTCGGGTACGGGGCCGTCGGCGCCGCCATCGAGGACCGGCTCATGCCCTTCGAGGTCGCGCGGGTGGCGCGCGTCGCGCGCCGTGCGCGCGAATCGGAGCGCGGGCCCGTGCATCCTCTCTCCCGGTTGCCGGACCTTTTGCCCGACGCGGACGTGGTGGTGCTCGCCACCCCGCTCACCGAGGAGACGAAGGGGCTGGCCGGGCCGGCGTTCCTGGCCCGGATGAAGGACGGCGCCCTGCTGGTGAACGTCGCGCGCGGAGGCGTCGTCGACACATCGGCGCTGCTCGCGGAGTTGCGGGCCGGGCGTATCACCGCCGCGCTCGACGTGACGGACCCGGAACCGCTGCCCGCGGGACATCCCCTGTGGCATGTGCCGGGGGTGTTGATCAGCCCTCATGTCGGCGGGCCCTCGTCGGCGTTCTGGCCCCGGGTGAAGCGGCTGCTGAGCGCACAGGTGAACCGGTTCGCCAAGGGGGAGCCGCTGGCGAACGTCGTGTTGACGACGTAACGCCGCGCCGGTGGCGTCCGAACGGCGGTTTCGCGCCTCTCGGTGGGGGGCGCACCACCGGCGTGCGGGTCGACCGGCGTTCGCCTCCGCGTCGCTTTCGGCACACTCCGCATTCCCTTGTGCGCGTAACGTGCTCGCATCTGCGCTGGTCGTCACGGAGCGTAGAGAGACTATGTCCCTGAGTGACGAGACTGGTGTATCGTCCCGACAGGGGCTGCGCCGCGCACCGATCGGCGCCGGGGACGGAACTTTCAGACACGCGAGGGGGGCGACGGGCGATGCACGGCCTATGGACGAACGATCCGACGCGGCGGGGTCGCGGGCTGCGACCCTGGCGAGCCGCGATGCGCAGACGCGAGCACAGCGGCCACACCGGGCACGGCGCACAGCACCACCACCGCAGGCACTCCTGCCGCAAGAGGCACGCCCACCCGGGCTGCCGCAACCAGCGGGACTCGGTGGTGCCCCTGCCTCGGAGCGCCCGGTGAGCTCGCCGGCCGCGCTCCTGGTCCGCCGTCCGATGCCGGACGGCGGGACGCGCCTGGTTCCACAGCTCGCCCTGGCCCTGCTGTGCGCGGGATACGCCGTCGGTTCCGCGATCGGCTGGGGCTCCAGGGGCATCGCGCTGTTCATGGGCGACTTCGGGCTGAGCGCCGCCGCGGGGGCCGCGGCGATTTCCTGCTCGGTCTACGCCCGTAGCCGCCGCAGCCACTTCCGACCGGCCTGGCTGCTCTTCGCGCTGTCCTCCCTCATGGCGGCGCTGGGCAACGGGGTCTGGGGCTGGTACGAGGTCGTCCTCGACCGGTCCGTCCCCACGCCGAGCTGCGCCGACTTCTTCTTCCTCTGCTTCGCCCCCTCCGCCATCGTGGGGCTGCTCGTGCTCGCCAAGAGACCCGCCACCAAGGCGGGTTGGGTCTGCCTCGCGCTCGACGCGTGGCTGATCGGCGGCTCGCTGCTGACCCTGTCGTGGAGCCTCGCCCTCGCCCAGGCGGCGCGGTTCGACGGGCCGAGCGTCGCGCACGCGGCGCTGTCGCTGGCGTATCCGCTGCTGGACATCGCCCTGATCAGCATGGTGGTGGCGCTCCACTTCCGGCGCTCCCCGGTCCAGCGCTCGGCGGTGAACACCGCGATCGGCGCCCTGGCCCTGACCGTGGTGTGCGACGCGCTGTTCACCTCGCCCCTGCTGCACAGCAGCTACCGCTCGGGTGAGCTGCTGGACGCGGGCTGGTTCTGCGGCTCCCTGCTGCTCGCCTACGCGCCCTGGGTCGGCGGCGCCCGGCCGGGACCGACGTGCGCGCGGGACGAGGGCGGCGAAGACGCGTACGCGAGGGAGCAGGCCCCGTACGACCTCCACACCGGCCGTCCCGCCCCCACCTCCCAGGCGCCCCGCACCCGCCGGGTCCCGCACGCCGCCCGGGTCGCGCACGCCTCCGCCCCGCACCGCCCGCACGTCCCGGAGCAGCGGCGGGCGCCGGGCGCGCGGGACACCGACCTCCTGGCGGAGCAGCCGTACGCGGCCGAGGAGGGGGACGGCGGCCCCGCGCCCGCACAGGCCCGCAGACGGCACCCCGGCCAGGACCCCGACCAGAACCCCGGCCAGGACCCCACCCAGGACCCCACCCAGGGCCCGGGCGCCGGCCAGGAAAGGCCCCCGTCCGGCGCCCCCCAGGAGCGCGACCGGTATCCGGCCACCCGCCCCATCTCCGGATCGCTGGCCGCGCTGACGCCCTATCTGGCCGCGGGCGTCTGCACGCTGGGGATCCTCTACAACGTCCTCAACGGCCAGAGCGTGGACCGCGTGGGGCTCGTCACCGCGGGTGCCGTCGTGCTCGCGCTCGTCGTGCGCCAGGGCATCATGCTGCTCGACAACATCACCCTCACCCAGGAACTCGCCCAGAAGGAGAACCACTTCCGGTCCCTGGTGCAGGGCTCCAGCGACGTCATCATGATCGCCGCGCCCAGCGGCATCCTCAGATACGTCTCCCCGGCCGCCGCCCGCGTCTACGGACGGCCCGCCGAGGAGCTGGTCGGGACCGAGCTCGCCGCGCTCATCCACCCGGAGGACCTGGGCTGCGTGGTGCACGAGGTGCGCCGCTTCCTGGCCGCGGGCCACACCGGCGGGCCCACCACCCGTATCGAGTGCCGCTTCAGGTCCGGCGACGGCGGCTGGCTCAACGTCGAGTCGACCGTCAACCGCCACCACGGCGGCCTCATCTTCAACAGCCGCGACATCACCGAGCGGGTGCGCCTGCAGGCCCAGCTCCAGCACAACGCCGAGCACGACCCGCTCACCGACCTGCCCAACCGCGCCCTGTTCACGCGGCGCGTCAAGCAGGCGCTGTCCGGCCGCCGCGCCAGCGACCGGGGCACGGCCGTGCTCTTCATCGACCTCGACGGGTTCAAAGCCGTCAACGACACGATCGGGCACCAGGCGGGGGACGAACTGCTCGTCCAGGCCGCCCGCAGGCTCCAGGACGCCGTCCGGCAGGGCGACACCGCCGCCCGGCTCGGCGGCGACGAGTTCGCGGCCCTGATCCTCGGCGACGGCACCCGGGACCGCGCCGCCCGCGAGGGCAACATCATGGAGCTCGCGGACCGGCTGAGGATCACCCTCTCGCAGCCGTACGACATCGACGGCAACGATGTCCGGGTGGCCGCCTCCATCGGGGTGGCCTTCGCCGACCCGGGCCTGGGCGCGGGCGAACTGCTGCGCAACGCGGACCTGGCCATGTACCGGGCCAAGGCCGCGGGCAAGGGGCGCGTGGAGTTGTACGCGCCCCAGATGCAGCAGGACGTGGTGCGCAAGGCGGAGCTGGCCACCCGGCTGCGGGCGGCGCTGAACGACGGGCAGTTCACCCTGCTGCACCAGCCGGTGGTCTCGCTGGAGGACGGCCGGATCACCTCGGTCAGCGCCCAGGCCCGCTGGCGCTCCTCCCAGGGCGTGCTGTTCACCCCGGTGGAGTTCCTGCGGGTCGCCGAGGCGGGGGGCGGGACGGCCGATCTTGACTGCTGGACGCTGGAGGCGGCCGTCGAGCAGGCTGCCGAGCGCGCCGCCGCCGGGCTCGCCGCGCCGGTCGCCATCCGGATCGGCGCCCGCCGCCTGCTGGACCGCTCCCTGCCGCTCGGCTCCGTGGAGGCCCTGCTCACCCGGCACGGGCTGGCCTCGGGCGCGCTGATGATCGAGCTGTGCGACACCGATCCCCGGATCTGCCTGGAGGAGCTGGAACGCCGGCTGGGCGCCCTGCGCAGGATCGGCGTCCGTATCGCCCTGGACGGCTTCGGAAGCGGCTACGCGGCCATCACGGCACTGCGCAGACTGCCCGTCGACGTCCTCAGACTCGACCGCGGACTGGTGGAGGGCGTCGTGGAGTCCGCCCGGCTGCACAAGATCACCAGTGGGCTGCTGCGGATCGCCGGCGACCTGGGCCTGAAGTCGATCGCCGACGGCGTGGACCTGCCGGAGCAGGTCGTCGCCCTGCGCGCGATGGGCTGCACCCACGGGCAGGGCGCCGCGTTCTCCGGGCCGCTGGACGAGTACCGGCTGCGCAGAGCCCTGACGTCCGGCCGCTACCCGGTGCCCCACCACCCCGTGGAGCCGGTGCTCGCGGGCGGGGGACCGGGGGTGTACACCGGAGGAGTGACCGCTGTTTTCGGAGGCGGGACGGGGCTGCGCTCACATAATGAGACTCCCGTCCCACCTACTTGACAGTTGCGGCGCCCCGGGTAGAGGGTCAGTTCCATGCGCACCCGAATTCTCGTACTTGGACAGCGCGTCGGCTGAGCTGGGACGCACCGGATGGATCCGGAACACCCAGCGACCACACCCGGCGCGCTCCCCTCGCTTGCCTTCCGGCACGAGGGGTTTTTTGTTGCACCAGCACCAGCAGAACACCGCCCGAACCCCGCGAAGAACCTCGTGAAGACCCCTCGCGAGCACCTCGCGGCCCCCTCTCGCACACCCCTCAGCATCGAGAAGAGAATGACGATGACCGAGCAGGCCACCGGGGCCCCGCACCCGCAACCGCGGCCCCGATCCGGAGGACACCAGTCCGCGCCCGAGCAGGTGACGGGTGCGCAGTCCCTCATCCGCTCTCTCGAGGAGGTCGGCGCCGAGACCGTGTTCGGGATTCCCGGCGGTGCGATCCTCCCGGCGTACGACCCGCTGATGGACTCCCGGCGGGTGCGGCACGTGCTGGTGCGGCACGAGCAGGGCGCGGGCCACGCCGCCACCGGCTACGCGCAGGCCACGGGCAGGGTCGGCGTCTGCATGGCGACCTCGGGTCCCGGCGCCACCAACCTGGTCACCCCGATCGCGGACGCGCACATGGACTCGGTGCCCCTGGTCGCGATCACCGGCCAGGTCTCCTCCAAGTCGATCGGCACCGACGCCTTCCAGGAGGCGGACATCGTCGGCATCACCATGCCGATCACCAAGCACAACTTCCTGGTCACGAAGGCGGAGGAGATCCCGCGGACGATCGCCGAGGCCTTCCACATCGCCTCCACCGGCCGCCCGGGCCCGGTCCTCGTGGACATCGCCAAGGACGCCCTCCAGGCGCGGACGACCTTCAGCTGGCCGCCCGCCACGGACCTGCCCGGCTACCGCCCGGTGACCAAGCCGCACGCCAAGCAGATCCGCGAGGCGGCCAAGCTGATCACCTCGGCCAAGCGGCCCGTCCTCTACGTCGGCGGCGGCGTCCTGAAGGCCGGGGCCACCGCCGAGCTGAAGGTCCTCGCCGAACTCACCTCCGCGCCCGTCACCACCACCCTGATGGCGCTGGGAGCGTTCCCCGACAGCCACCCGCTGCACGTGGGAATGCCGGGCATGCACGGTGCGGTCACCGCCGTCACCGCGCTGCAGAAGGCCGACCTGATCGTCGCCCTCGGAGCCCGCTTCGACGACCGCGTCACCGGCAAGCTGGACAGCTTCGCCCCGTACGCCAAGATCGTCCACGCCGACATCGACCCGGCCGAGATCGGCAAGAACAGGACCGCCGACGTGCCGATCGTCGGTGACGCCCGCGAGGTCATCGCGGACCTGGTCCAGGCCGTCCAGAAGGAGTACGCCGAGGGCCACAAGGGCGACTACACCGCCTGGTGGAACGACCTGTCCCGCTGGCGCGAGACCTACCCCCTCGGCTACGACCTGCCCGAGGACGGCACGCTCTCCCCGCAGCAGGTCATCCAGCGGATCGGGCAGCTCGCCCCCGAGGGGACGATCTTCGCGGCGGGCGTCGGGCAGCACCAGATGTGGGCCGCGCACTTCATCGAGTACGAGAAGCCGGGCACCTGGCTGAACTCCGGCGGCGCCGGAACCATGGGCTACGCCGTCCCGGCCGCGATGGGCGCGAAGGCCGGGGCCCCGGACCGCACGGTGTGGGCGGTCGACGGGGACGGCTGCTTCCAGATGACCAATCAGGAGCTCACCACCTGCGCCCTGAACAACATCCCGATCAAGGTCGCCATCATCAACAACGGCGCCCTCGGCATGGTCCGCCAGTGGCAGACCCTGTTCTACAACCAGCGGTACTCCAACACGGTCCTGCACTCCGGCCCCGAGGCCGACGGGCTGCAGCCGAGCGCCGGCACCCGGGTGCCCGACTTCGTGAAGCTGTCGGAGGCGATGGGCTGCCACGCCATCCGCTGCGAGTCCCCGGCCGACCTCGACAAGGTCATCGCGGAGGCCAACTCGGTCAACGACCGCCCGGTCGTGGTCGACTTCATCGTCCACGAGGACGCGATGGTCTGGCCGATGGTCGCCGCCGGCACCTCCAACGACGAGATCATGGCCGCCCGGGACGTGCGTCCCGACTTCGGCGACAGCGAAGACGACTGAGAGAGAGCTGAGTCAAAGCCATGTCCAAGCACACCCTCTCGGTCCTGGTGGAGAACACGCCCGGCATCCTCGCCCGGATCGCCGCCCTGTTCTCCCGCCGCGGCTTCAACATCGACTCGCTCGCGGTGGGCGTCACCGAGCACCCCGACATCTCCCGTATCACCATCGTGGTGAACGTCGAGGACCTGCCGCTCGAACAGGTCACCAAGCAGCTCAACAAGCTCGTCAACGTGCTGAAGATCGTGGAGCTGGAGCCGGGCTCCGCCGTCCAGCGCGAGCTGGTGCTGGTGAAGGTGCGTGCCGACAACGAGACGCGCTCCCAGATCGTGGAGATCGTCCAGTTGTTCCGCGCCAAGACCGTCGACGTCTCCCCGGAGGCCGTCACCATCGAGGCGACCGGCTCCACCGACAAGCTCTCGGCGATGCTCAAGATGCTGGAGCCGTTCGGCATCAAGGAACTCGTCCAGTCCGGCACGATCGCCATCGGCCGGGGCGCCCGCTCGATCACCGACCGTTCCCTGCGCGCCCTCGAACGGTCCGCGTAGGAGTCGTAGTAGGAGTAGGGGAGCCGTCCCCCGCGGCCGCCTCCCCGCTCCCGCCCGCATGCCGAGACCCGCAGCCCTTTTCCCACCCCGCCGTCATACGGTGGGACGCAGCACCCGTACCCCAAGGAGAGAACCGAAAGTGGCCGAGCTGTTCTACGACGCCGATGCCGACCTGTCCATCATCCAGGGCCGCAAGGTCGCGGTCATCGGCTACGGCAGCCAGGGCCACGCCCACGCGCTGTCGCTGCGCGACTCGGGTGTCGACGTCCGCGTGGGTCTGCCCGAGGGCTCCAAGTCCAAGGCGAAGGCCGAGGAGCAGGGCCTGCGCGTGGTGACGCCGTCCGAGGCCGCCGCCGAGGCCGACGTCATCATGATCCTGGTGCCGGACCCGATCCAGGCCCAGGTCTACGAGGAGTCCATCGCCCCGAACCTCAACGACGGCGACGCGCTGTTCTTCGGGCACGGCTTCAACATCCGCTTCGGCTTCATCAAGCCCCCGGCCGGTGTCGACGTGTGCATGGTCGCCCCCAAGGGCCCCGGCCACCTGGTGCGCCGTCAGTACGAGGAGGGCCGCGGCGTTCCCTGCATCGCCGCCGTCGAGCAGGACGCCTCGGGCGACGCGTTCGCGCTGGCGCTGTCGTACGCCAAGGGCATCGGCGGCACCCGGGCCGGCGTCATCAAGACCACCTTCACCGAGGAGACCGAGACCGACCTGTTCGGTGAGCAGGCCGTCCTGTGCGGTGGTACGGCGGCGCTGGTCAAGGCGGGCTTCGAGACCCTGACCGAGGCCGGCTACCAGCCGGAGATCGCCTACTTCGAGTGCCTCCACGAGCTGAAGCTGATCGTCGACCTCATGTACGAGGGCGGCCTGGAGAAGATGCGCTGGTCCATCTCCGAGACCGCCGAGTGGGGCGACTACGTCACCGGTCCGCGCATCATCACCGACGCCACCAAGGCCGAGATGAAGAAGGTCCTCGCCGAGATCCAGGACGGCACGTTCGCCCAGAACTGGATGGACGAGTACCACGGCGGCCTGAAGAAGTACAACGAGTACAAGCAGCAGGACTCCGAGCACCTGCTGGAGACCACCGGCAAGCAGCTGCGCAAGCTGATGAGCTGGGTCGACGAGGAGGCGTAGGCCTCATGTCCCGTGGGGTCGGCGCCGGCCGGTACCGCCCCCACGGGACACCACCCCGGCACGGCCACGTCCGGGTGATCCTTCCGCAGCGGCGCGAAACGACGCACCTGGCGCCACTAGACTGCTGCACACCAACGCGTCAGGCCCACAGCGTCGTGCGTCTTCCACGCGGCAAGCACCCCTCCACCGCCTGCGGCCGTCGGGACGGCCGTCCGCATTGGACTTGTGAGGACTCACGTGAGCTCGAAACCCGTCGTACTCATCGCTGAAGAGCTGTCGCCCGCCACCGTCGACGCCCTCGGACCCGACTTCGAGATCCGGCAGTGCAACGGCGCGGACCGCGCCGAGCTGCTGCCGGCCATCGCCGACGTCGACGCCATCCTGATCCGCTCCGCCACCAAGGTCGACGCCGAGGCCGTCGCCGCGGCGAAGAAGCTGAAGGTCGTCGCCCGAGCCGGCGTCGGCCTGGACAACGTGGACGTCTCCGCCGCCACCAAGGCCGGCGTGATGGTCGTCAACGCCCCCACCTCGAACATCGTGACCGCCGCCGAGCTGGCCTGCGGTCTGCTGCTGGCCACCGCCCGCAACATCCCGCAGGCCAACGCCGCGCTGAAGAACGGCGAGTGGAAGCGCAGCAAGTACACGGGCGTCGAGCTGGCCGAGAAGACGCTCGGCGTGGTCGGCCTCGGCCGCATCGGCGCGCTGGTCGCGCAGCGCATGTCCGCGTTCGGCATGAAGGTCGTCGCCTACGACCCCTATGTGCAGCCCGCCCGTGCCGCCCAGATGGGCGTGAAGGTGCTGTCGCTGGACGAACTCCTCGAGGTCTCCGACTTCATCACCGTGCACCTGCCGAAGACCCCCGAGACGCAGGGCCTCATCGGTGAGGAGGCCCTGCACAAGGTCAAGCCGAGCGTGCGGATCGTCAACGCGGCGCGGGGCGGCATCGTGGACGAGGAGGCGCTGTACTCGGCGCTCAAGGAGGGCCGCGTCGCGGGCGCCGGCCTCGACGTCTACGCGAAGGAGCCGTGCACGGACTCCCCGCTGTTCCAGTTCGACCAGGTCGTGTGCACCCCGCACCTGGGCGCGTCCACCGACGAGGCGCAGGAGAAGGCCGGTATCGCGGTCGCCCGTTCGGTGCGTCTCGCCCTCGCCGGTGAGCTGGTGCCGGACGCGGTCAACGTGCAGGGCGGGGTCATCGCCGAGGACGTCAAGCCGGGGCTGCCGCTGGCCGAGAAGCTCGGCCGGATCTTCACCGCGCTCGCGGGCGAGGTCGCGGTCCGCCTCGATGTCGAGGTGTACGGCGAGATCACCCAGCACGACGTGAAGGTGCTCGAACTGTCCGCGCTCAAGGGCGTGTTCGAGGACGTCGTGGCCGAGACCGTGTCGTACGTCAACGCGCCGCTGTTCGCGCAGGAGCGCGGTGTGGAGGTCCGGCTGACCACCAGCTCGGAGTCGGCGGACCACCGCAACGTGGTGGTGGTGCGGGGCACGCTCGGCAGCGGCGAGGAGGTGTCGGTCTCCGGCACCCTGTCCGGTCCCAAGCACCAGCAGAAGATCGTCGCGGTCGGCGAGTACGACGTCGACCTCGCCCTCGCCGACCACATGGTGGTCCTGCGCTACGAGGACCGTCCCGGTGTCGTCGGCACCGTCGGCCGCATCCTCGGTGAGGCGGGCATCAACATCGCCGGCATGCAGGTCGCCCGCGCGGTGGCGGGCGGCGAGGCCCTCGCGGTGCTGACCGTGGACGACACCGCGGGTCCGGCCGTCCTGGCCGAGGTCGCCGAGGAGATCGGGGCGACCTTCGCCCGGTCGGTGAACCTGGTCTGACACACCCTGGCGACGCGGCGGGGCCCGACCACTTCCTCTGGTCGGGTGTGGGCCTCCGTGAAGAGGCTCTCCTTTCGGTGATTCCATGCCCTGATACACGCCGTTACCGATTCGGGGCTTGACGGAGGCGTCACCAGT
>NZ_JBEZHK010000024.1:0-119771 GCF_040650555.1 Streptomyces sp. NPDC048664
GTACTTCGACTCCGTGGTGCGGGAACGCACCTACGACGCGGCCGTGGCGGCCGCCGTCGCCGGCGGCCGGGGCCCCAGGTGCCTCTCTCCCCACTCCCGAACGCGCCACGCTGGTGACACGCGGGTGTTCGGCGAAGGCTTAGTGTGGTGCCCGGGTACGCCGATCAGGGCTACCCGGACCGGAACCCCGGCCCGATTCCGGCGGGCCGGGGGTCCCGTTCTGCACGTCACTTCACGAGGTGCGACTCGGGGGCTCAGTCGTCCCAGTTGCCGCCGCCGTTGTCGCCGCCTCCCCAGCCGCCGCCACCGCCGCCACCGCCGTGGCCGCCACGGCCGCCGCCGTAGCCGCCACCACCGTTGTAACCCCAGTGGTCACGGACGACGCGGAAGCTGCCCACCACACCGTGCCTGACCTTCACACCGCCGCGGACGTGGCGGGGGAAGAGGCCGTTGCTGGAGCTGTGGGGACCGACAGTGGCGATCGGCGCACCGTTGTCGCAGGTGGCGCCGTTGAAGACCTCGACGGTCTTCCAGCTGTCGTTGCGGACGTTGAGGCTGTTGGACCCGAGGCCGCTGACCACGGTGATGCAGCCACCCGGAGCGGCGGAGTAGTCGCGCTCGTTGATGTGGATGCGACCGTAGTCGTAGTCGTAACCGCGGTCACCGCCACGGTCACCGCCGCGGTCACCACCCTCGTTGCCCTTGCCGTTGTCGTTGTTGTTGTAGCCGTTGTTGTTGTTGCCGTTGTTGTTGCTGTTGCCGCTGTTGCCCTCCGGAGCGGCGGCAGGGGCGACCGGGGCGGCGGCGACCTGCTGGGCCACCGGAGCCGCCTGCGCCGGCTCGGAGGCCGCGGAGGCGTACGTGATACCCGTGGCCACCAGGGCCGCGCCAGCCGCGAACGCGGCGGTTACAGCGATGGAACGCGTTGCCATGTCACTTCTCCTGTCTCAGACACGTCGGCTGTGATGAGCCGATGCGAGATTGAACGTACAGACGATCTCTAAATCCGTCATGTCGGACATGCCGACAATATGAAGAAGCATCCATTCGGAGCAGCCTCGGCATTGACGCCGTGTCATCGTCGGCCCCATGACCTGCGCGGATGTCCGCGCCACCCGGCCTGACACACCGTCCGGCACCGACACGCCGGCATCCGGACGGCGTGTCGCCCGACGTCCGGACGCGACGGCGCGCGCCGCACGCGAAGAACGCGCCCGAGGCGGCCGAGCCCAACTCCCCTCCCCCGCAGGACCCAGGAAGCGACGCAGCCCGGAGCACGAGTCGAATCACCTTGCTCCATAAGGGAGTTGACGGCGCATCGACGCCGGGACCGCCGTTCGGCCGTCTCCGGTGGCGCGCCCCGGGCGATGCGGGCTTGCTGGTACCAGGAGGCCGAGGGCCCCGAGGATCCCGAGGAGGAGGGAGCCGCGCATGAGGAGCGCACGGCAGGGGCGGCAGGCACTGGAGACCCCGCGCGCCGCCGGGCTGGCCGGCGTCGTCTTCGCCCTGCTGGTCGCGGCGGCCATCGTCCTGATCCGCCTGGGGATCCCCCAGGACGCCGCCGCCGTCGGCGCCGGCGCCTTCACCGACTCCGTACGGCGCGGGGCGGTACGGACGGCGCTCGCGCTGGTGCCGTTCGCCGGCATCTTCTTCCTGTGGTTCGTGGGGGTGATGCGGGCCCATGTCGGTGAGGCCGAGGACAAGTTCCTCGCCACCGTCCTGCTCGGCAGCGGACTGGTCTTCGTGGCCACGATGTTCGGGGCCGCCGCCGCGGCGAGCGCCGTGCTGGCCACGGCGCGGACCCCCGGCACCACCCCGGGCCTGCCCGCCTGGGACTTCGGCAGGCACTTCGCGTACTCGCTGATGATCGGCTACGCCATGCGGATGGCGGCGGTGTTCACCTGTTCGATGTCGGTCATCGGCCACCGTCTCGCGATCCTGCCGCGATGGCTGACCCTGCTGGGTTTTCTCAGCGCCGTGACGCTGCTGTTCGTCTCGCCCAAGGTCCCCTGGTCGGAACTGGTCTTCCCCGCATGGTCGCTGCTCATCAGCCTCCACATCCTCGCGGTGAGCGGCCGTCCGCGCCCCGGCACCGCGTCCGGCCCCTGACCCCGTCACCGTTCACTCGTTCGGCGCCCCTGGGCGAGCGCCGCGCCCCCGCTCGGCCGAGGCTTGCCGAGGGAGAGGATGTCCGCCGTCCGGAGGTGGCCGCCCAGCGGGCGGCGCCCCTGCGGACCTGGCCGCCGAAGGGGCCGAGCGCCGATGAGACTTGTCGTCGATCTCAACAAGTGCCAGGGATACGCGCAGTGCGCGTTCCTCGCGCCGGACGTCTTCGCCATGCACGGCGAGGAGTCGCTGGTCTACGACCCGCGCGCCGACGACGGGCAACGGGAGGAGGTGGCGCGCGCCGTCGCGGCCTGCCCGGTCCAGGCGATCACCGCCGAAGGGCTCAGGCCCCCCGAGGCCGCGGGCGCCGCCGCCCGGACGGGGGCGTCCGATGCCCGCTGAGGACTTCCTCGGATGGCTCAGGAGCGAGGGCCGCATCGTGGTCGTGGGTGCCTCCCTCGCCGGCCTCAGAGCCGCCGAGACGCTGCGCGCGGAGGGGTTCACCGGCTCCCTCACCATGATCGGTGACGAGCCCTACGAGCCGTACGACCGGCCGCCGCTGTCCAAGGGGGTACTGCTCGGGAAGGCCGACCCCCGCCACACCGACCTGCCCCGCCGCCGGGACATCGACGCCAAGTGGCGCCTCGGTGTCGCGGCGACCGGCCTCGACATGGCGGCCAAGCGGGTGCGGCTGGCCGACGGGGACGAGGTGGAGTACGACCGGCTGCTGATCACGACCGGCGTGCGGGCCAGGCCCTGGCCGAAGGAGGAGGAGGCGCGGCTCGACGGGGTCTTCGTGCTGCGCACCCGCGACGACGCGATCCACCTGGAACGGCGGCTGAAGGGCTCGCCGCGCCGGGTGTTCGTCATCGGCGCGGGCTTCACCGGTTCGGAGATCGCCTCGGCCTGCCGGGAGCGGAACATCGCGGTCACCGTCGCGGAGCGCGCGGGCGCGCCACTGGTGGGCGCCCTCGGCGGGGTGGTCGGGGCCGTGGCGGCCGAGATGCACCGGGAGAACGGGGTGGACCTGCGCACCGGTGTCGGCGTCACCGCTCTGGAGGGCGACACGGTGGGCCGGGTGCGCGCGGTGCATCTGTCCGACGGCAGCGTCGTGGAGGCGGACGTCGTGGTCGTCTGCCTCGGGGCGACCCGCAACACCGAGTGGCTCGCGGACTCCGGGCTCGGTGCGGGGCCGCGCGGCATCGCCTGCGACGCCGGCTGCCGCGCCTTCGACGTACGGGGCATCGTCACCGACGACGTGTTCGTGGCCGGAGACGTCGCCCGCTCCCCGCACCCCCTGTTCAGCTACCAGTTCCTCTCCCTGGAGCACTGGGGCAACGCCGTCGCCCAGGCCGAGGTCGCCGCCCACAACATGATCAGCGCCGGCACCGACCGCCGTCCGCATCTGTGGGTGCCGGCCTTCTGGTCGTCGCAGTTCGGGGTGAACATCAAGTCGGTCGGCGTGCCGTCCATGGCGGACCAGGTCATGGTCACCCAGGGGTCGCTGGCCGAGCGCCGGTTCGCCGCCGCCTACGGCTTCCAGGGCCGCGTCATCGCGGCCGTGACGTTCGACAACACCCGGTGGCTGCAGTTCTACGAGCGCCTGATCGAGACCGCCGCGCCCTTCCCGGTGGAGTTCCCGACGGTGGACCGCCGCCCCGAGGGCAGGCAGCCGGTCCCGGCCGACTTCCCCGACCCGTCCCTGCCGAGCCACGGCCCGACCGTGACGCTCAGCGGCTACTCGCCGTCCGACCGGCGCCTGGTCTTCAACCCCGCCCGCCACTGACCCGGCGGGAGCGCCCCACGCCCACCGAACGCCGAACGCATCGAGGACCCTTCATGACGACACAGACCAAGACACTCCTGCGTCAGATCACCGACTACGCCAACCGCGCCGACCCGTATCCGCTCTACCACCGCCTGCGCGAGACGCCGGTGCTGCACGAGGAGGAGGACGGCCCCTACCTCGTCGGCTCGTACCACGACATCCTCAGCCTGCTGCACGACCCGCGGATCAGCTCCGACGCGACCAACCTCGCCGCGGCGGGCGACGACGAGCTGAGCGGCCCGGAGAGCACGGGGCTGCCGCCGAGCTTCATCCGGCTCGACCCTCCCGAACACGACCGGCTGCGCAGGATCGCCAACCGCCCCTTCGGGCCGCCGCACAGCCCGAACCGGGTCAACTCGATGCGCGGTGACATGGAGCAGATCGTCGCCGAGCTGATCGACGGCTTCGGGGACGCCCGCGAGATCGACCTGGTCGACCAGTTCGCCTACCCCTTCCCCGTGACCGTCATCTGCCGGCTGCTGGGCGTGCCGCGCGAGGACGAGCCGCGCTTTCGCGCCTGGGTCGACCCGCTGGTCGCCAGCCTGGATCCGGACACCCGCGGAGGCGACTCCTCGCATCAGGAGGCGGCGCAGCAGGCGCGGCTGCAACTGGGCATGTACCTCAACGGGCTGGTGGAGCAGCGCGCCAAGGACCCCCAGGACGACATGCTGTCCGAGCTGGTGACGAGCAAGGGCCCGGACGGCGCCATGACGACGATGGAGGTGCTGAGCACCGCGGTGCTGCTGCTGATCGCCGGTCACGAGACGACGGTCAACCTGATCACCAACGGCATGCTCACCCTGCTGCGCCACCCCGAGTACCTGGACGAGCTGCGCGAGGACCCCGGCCTGTCGGTCGACATCGTGGAGGAACTGCTGCGGTTCGAGCCGCCGGTGCAGCTCGTCCCGCAGCGCACCTGCATCGCGGACATCGAGGTCCACGGCGTCACCATCCCCAAGGGGGCGCGGATCTGGCTCGTGCTCGGCGCGGGCAACCGCGACCCCGAGCGCTTCGAGGACCCCGACCGGTTCGACCCCCACCGCGGGGACATCCAGCACCTCGGTTTCGGCAGTGGCGTCCACAGCTGCTTCGGCGCGCCACTGGCCCGCCTGGAGGCGCAGATCGCGCTGACCGAACTCGCCCGCCGGTTGGGGAGTCCGCGTCTGGTCGAGGACCCGCCGCCGTACCGGCAGAACGCGGTCCTGCGCGGCCCGCGCCATCTCAGGATCGCCTTCGACCAGCTGCTCCCGTAGGACGTGCCGCAGGCCCCGGCTCGGGTCCGCTCCCGCGTCACGCGGCCTGCCTGCCCACCGGGGTTCCGGCGCCGGAACCCCCCGTTCAGGAGGCGAAACGATGGTCCGCAGCGTTGTCGTGGGCATCAACGGATCCCCGGAGAGCCGCGCCGCCGGCGACTGGGCGGCACGGGCGGCCGAGGCCCGTGGCCTGCCGCTGACGGTGGTGCAGGTCCGGGAGCCCTTGCCGGACCTGATGGCCCGCGCCCCCATGCTCGGTGCCGAGACGGAGCAGCACTTCAGTGAGCGCGGGCCCCGTGCGACGGCGGAGGACCTGCGCGGGCGCCACCCGGGCCTGAAGATCGTCGAGGAGCAGGTGACGGGCCGCCCCGCCACGGCGCTGGTGGAGGCCTCCGAGGGCGCCGACCTGCTGGTCCTGGGGTCCCGGGGGCTGGGCGGGCTCGGCGGGTTCCTGGTCGGGTCGGCGAGCCTGGGCGTGATCGCCCGCACCGAGGTCCCGGTGGTGCTGGTCCGCGCCGGATCGACCACGGCGCCGCGGCAGGACGGGCCGGCGGCGGACCCGGCCGGTGCCGTGGTGCTCGGGCTCGACGTCACCAGCCCCGACGACTCGGTGATCGCGTTCGCCTTCGAGGAGGCCGACCGCCGTGCCCGCCCGCTGCAGGTCGTCCACTCCTGGAACCTGCCCTCCTTCTACGCCCAGCGCCTGCCGGGAGGCCGGGCCTCCTGCGAGGAGATGGCACGGGAGCAGACGGAGGCGCTCACCGGCGTGCTCGGCCCCTGGCGGCTGCGGTTCCCCGGCGTCGAGGTGGCGGCCGAGTCCCGTCCCGGCGGGGCGGCGGACCGCCTGGTCGACACCTCGCGGGAGGCCTCGCTGGTCGTGGTCGGCCGCCGGGTCCGGCGCAGCGCCCTGGGCCCCCATATCGGGTCCGTCACCCACGCGGTGCTGCATCACGCCGCGGCCCCCGTCGCCGTCGTCGCCCACGACTGACGCTTCCCGGGCCCGGCGGCCGACGGGCCCGTCCCCCGGTCCGCACCGCCGACGTCCCGCCGGTCCCGGCCCCCTTCGCCCCGCAGCCTCAGGAGCATCCGCATGAAAGCCGCCGTCGTCCGGGCGTTCGGCCAGCCCCTGGTCCTGGAGGACCGCCCGGACCCCCAGCCCGGCCCCGGTCAGATCCGTGTCCGTGTGGAGGCCTGCGGTCTGTGCCACACCGACATCCACGCCGCTCTCGGCGACTGGCCCGCGCAGCCCCTGCCGCCCTTCGTCCCCGGCCACGAGGGCGTGGGCATCGTCGAGGAGTGCGGCGCCGGAGTCACCCACCTCACGTCGGGGCGGCGGGTCGCCGTGCCCTGGCTGGGCTGGGCCTGCGGACGCTGCGAACACTGCCTGGGCGGCTGGGAGTCGCTGTGCCCCCGGCAGGTGAACACCGGCTACGGCTGCGACGGCGCCTACGCCGAGAAGATGCTCGCCCACGCCGACTTCGCCCTGCCCGTGCCCGACGGCCTGTCCGCCGTGGAGGCGGCCCCCCTCGTCTGCGCCGGTGTCACCGCCTACAAGGCGCTCAAGGTCGCCGGCGTCCGCCCGGCACATCTCGTGGCGGTCTGCGGCATCGGAGGGCTGGGGCACCTGGCCGTGCAGTACGCCAAGATCGCCGGAGCCCGGGTCGCGGCGATCGACGTCGTGGACGACAAGCTCGAACTCGCCAGCGAACTCGGTGCCGACCTGGTCATCGACGCCCGCACCCAGGATGTCGCCCACGTCCTGCGCGGCCAGGGCGGCGCCCACTGCGCCCTCGCCCTCGCCGCCGACGACACCGCCTTCGAGGCCCTGCACGCGGGACTGCGCCGCGGCGGCACCCTGGTCATGGTCGCGCTGCCCGCCCACGGGTCCCTGCGGGTCCCGGTCTTCGACACCGTACTCAAGGGCATCTCGGTCACCGGATCCATCGTCGGCACCCGCCAGGACCTGGCCGAGGTGCTCGGGCTGCACGCCGCGGGCCGTACCCGTGTCGTCTTCGAGACCCGCCCCCTGACCTCCGTGAACGAGTCCCTCCACGACGTCAGGACCGGGCAGGTGAAGGCCCGCGTCGTCTTCGACCTCGGCGCGGCGCGGTGAGCGGCGCGGGCGGCCTGCCGCTGGTCGTCGGTGTCGACGGCACCGAGGCCGGCCTGCGCGCCGTGGACTGGGCGGCGGACGAGGCGAGCCTGCGCGGTGTGCCGCTGCGCCTCGTCCACGCCTCCGTCTGGGAGCACTACGAGGGTGTCTCGCTCGCGCAGGGCGCGGCCCGGCCCGTCGAGCAGGTGATGGCCGAGGCACGCGTGGACGCCGCGGCCCGGCGCGCGCGCGAGCGGCGCCCCCGGCTGGAGGTGTCGGCGGCGGTGCTGGCCGAGGAGCCCGCCCGGGCGCTGCTGCGGGAGGGCCAGTACGCGTCCGCGCTCGTCCTCGGCTCCCCCGACCGGGGCGGCGTCGCGGGGCTGCTGCGCGGTTCGATCGGGGTGGCGGTCGCCGGGCACGCCCCCTGCCCGGTCGTCGTGCTGCGCGGCGGGAACCGTGCGACGGCACCCGGGGGGTCCGCGGCGCGGGGACGCGTCGTGCTGGGCGTCGGCGCCGGTCCGGCGGGGTCGGCGGCGGTGCGGTTCGCCCTGGCGGAGGCGGGTCTGCGGCGGGTGCCGCTGGAGGCGGTCCGCGCCTGGCGCGCCCGCCGGCCCGCCGGTGCGGGGGCCGGGCGGTCGGGTCAGGCCGTGCGGGTGCTGGAGGAGGCGCTGCACGACGCCCCGTCCGGGATCGAGGTGCGTCTGCGGGCCGTCGAGGGTTCGGCGCCCAGGGCCCTGGTGCACGCCTCGCACGAGGCCGGCCTGCTGGTGGTGGGCGCCCGGCGCCGCCGTGGCGGCTCCCGGCTGCGGCCGGGGCGGGTCGACCACACCGTGCTGCACCGTTCCGCGTGCCCGGTCGCCGTGGTGCCCGAGAACGCCCCCGGCACGTGGCCCGCCGAGGACGAGGACGGGTGAACCGCTGGGCAGGAGGGCCCGAACCGTCGCGGTCGGCACCGCTCCTGACGGTCCGACCGGGGTCCCGCGCGAGCCGATCGCGGTCGGCACGAAACCTCCGTCCCCGTTCCGCCATCTCCTGAAGGGGACCCGCGGGGTCCCTCGCACCGGCTGCCACCGTCCGGTGGGATCGGGAGCCGAAGGGAAGGCGCGTGCCCGTCATCAGTCAGCGGGTTCATCTGGTGCTGCTCGGTGCCTGGACGATCATCTGGTTCGCCGTGGTCGAACGGCACGGCGGCTTCTCCTGGCACTATCTGCGGGTGGGCGGGCAGCTCATCTACCAGAACCCCTCGCGTGAGGGCGACGGCGGCCTCAACCTGTACGCCCACCACCCCGAGTTGCAGATGGGGCCCGTGAGCTTCCTGGTGGCGGGGCTGTTCAACCCGTTCCACGAGGGCGTGGGCCAGTTCCTGGCCGCCGCCCTGATGTCGTTCCTCGGCCTGGTGGTCCTGGTCCTGGCCGGGCGCAGCGCCGCCTGGTACTTCCTGGGCACCGGAACCAACCACCAGCGGCTGCGTCAGCGGGTGCTGATCGCGGGACTGGCCTTCATCCCGATGTGGATCGAGGTCTCGGTGCGCTTCGGCCATCTCGACGACGTGCTGGCACTGTTCTTCACCGCGCTGGCCGTGCACTCCCTGACCCGGGGCAACGCCGCCGGGACCGGTGTCTTCCTGGCCCTGGCCATGGATTCCAAGCCGACCGCGCTGGCCTTCCTGCCGCTGCTGCTCGCCCTGCCGAGGGGCCAGTGGCTGCGGGCCGGGCTGTGGTGCGCGGGCCTGGTCGCGATCGTCTGGCTGCCGTTCTTCGTCGGCGCCCCGCACTCGCTGGCCGCCGCCCATTTCACCATCCCCAACCAGCCCGCCTCGGCCCTGCGCTGGCTGGGCGTCGGCGACCCCCGCACCCCTTCCTGGGACCGGCCCGCCCAGGCGGCGCTCGGGCTGGCCCTGGGGGGCCTGGGTGTGTGGCGGGGGCGCTGGCCGGCGGTCGTCCTGCTCGGCGCCAACGCCAGGATCGTCCTGGACCCCAGCGTCTACACGTACTACACGGCGTCCGTGCTGCTCGGCACCCTGATGTGGGACGTCATCGGTCAGCGCCGGCTCGTGCCCTGGTGGAGCTGGATCGCTCTGCTCGCCCTGTACGGCAGTGTCTTCACCGTGCCCGACGACTCGGCCCGGGGCCTGATCCGGCTGGGCTTCGTGGCGGTCTCGACGGCGTACGTCCTGTTCTGGCCGGTACGGGACCGGGGCGACCGGCGGCCTCGCTCGCGGGCCCGCCCGCGCGGGGCGGTGGTGCCCCGGGCGCGCGGTGGCCGCAGGGCCGGTGAGGAGGCAGGGTGGAGGGCATGAGCCCCCGCGACGGTCCATGGCAGCCGTGGCAGTCCTCGCACGCGCTGCTGCTGCTTCCCGTCACGCTCATCGTGGTGATCACTCTGGTGGACATCCACTCCCCCGAGTCCGTCCATCTGGGGCCCGCCCTCGTGATCGCGCCCGCGCTCACCCCGTCCTTCGCGGGTCCCCGGCTCACCGCGCTGGTCGGAGCACTGGCGGTGGGGGCCCAGGTGCTCATCGGGTTCCTGCACGGCGGGCTGACCACCACGAACCACATCGTGCAGGTCTGCACGCTGGCCGCGTTGTCGGCCATGATCGTGGTCTACTGCGCCGTCCGGGACCGGCGCCGTGAGCAGCTGGCCCAGGTCCGCTCGGTGGCGGAGGCCGCCCAGCACGTCCTGCTGTGGCCGCTGCCCGAGCAGATCGGCCCGCTGAAGGTCGCCTCGCTGTACCTGGCGGCGGAGGACGAGGCCCAGATCGGCGGCGACCTCTACGCGGCCACCCGTACCGACGACGGGGTGCGGGTCCTGATCGGCGACGTGCGCGGCAAGGGGCTGCCCGCCATCGGCGAGGCCGCGCTGCTGCTCGGCGCCTTCAGGGAGGCGGCGCACCGGCACACCGGCCTGGCGGAGCTCGCGGCCGCCATGGAGGAGAGCGTCAACCGGTATCTGGCCGACTTCGAACCGGTCGAGGAGTTCGGTGAGCGCTTCGCCACCGTGCTGCTGGTGGAGATCCCCGACGACGACCACATCACACGGATGACGAGCTGCGGCCACCCCGCGCCGCTGCTGCTGAGCCCCGGCAACGCGGTCACCGTGCCGAGCGTGCATCCGGCCCCGCCCATGGGCATCCGGGTGACGTCGGCGGCGGACTACACCCTGGACGTGTTCTCCTTCGAGCCCGGCGACACCCTGCTCCTCTTCACCGACGGCGTCATCGAGGCGCGGGACGGCGAGGGCCGCTTCTATCCGCTCGCCGACCGTGCCGCGCGCTGGACGGACGCGAGCCCGGAGTCGATCCTGCACCACGTCCGGCGCGATCTGCGCGACCACACGAGCGGAAGCCTCGACGACGACGCCGCCCTCATCGCCCTGAAGCGCACGTCCACCGTCCACCACGTCCGCCCGCACGGGCGGATCATCCACGCGGACGGGTTCAGGCACCACTCCCGCCACGGCGGCTGACCGGCGGTGGGGCCGGCGGGCGGTGGACTCCGTGTCAGCCGTCGATCAGCGCGGCGAACCGTTCGGCGCCGATGTTCCCGCCGGAGACGACGACGCCGATCCTCGCGGGGAGCGGATCGATCCGGTGGGCCAGCAGGGCGGCGAGCCCGGTCGCGCCGCTGGGCTCGACCACGATCTTCATACGGTCGAAGGCGAACCGCGTCGCGTCGAGGATCTGGGCGTCGTCCACGAGGGCGATGCCGTCCACCAGCTCCCGGTTGACGGAGAAGGTGAGCTCGCCGGGGGTCTCCGCGGCCTGGCCGTCGGCGATGGTGCGGGGCACCGGGATCGACACGCGCCGGCCGAGTTCCAGGGACCGCTTGGTGTCGTCGCCCGCCTCCGGTTCCACGCCGAGGACGCGGATGCCCGGCACGGCCGCCTTGGCCGCGATCGCGCTGCCCGCGAGCAGGCCGCCGCCGCCGACCGGGACGACCAGGGCGTCCAGCTCGCCCGCCTCCTCCAGGAGTTCCAGGGCCGCGGTGCCCTGGCCGGCGATGACGTGCGGATGCTCGTAGGGCGGAATGAGCGCGAGGCCCCGCTCGGCGGCGAGCGCCTGGCCGATGGCGGTCCGGTCGCCGGTGTAGCGGTCGTAGGTGACGATCTCCGCGCCGTAGCCGGCCGTCGCCTCGATCTTGGCGCGCGGCGTGTCCTCGGGCATGAGGATGACCGCCGTCGTGCCCAGTTCCCGGGCGGCGAGCGCGATGGCCTGCGCGTGGTTGCCGGAGGAGTACGCGGCGATCCCCTTCGCCCGCTGCTCGGCGGTCAGCCGTGAGGCGGCGTTGTACGCCCCGCGGAACTTGAACGACCCACCGCGCTGGAAGTTCTCGCACTTGACGAAGACCTGCGCCCCCACGAGTTCGTCCAGCGTGCGCGACCGCAGTACGGGGGTGCGGTGTGCCACGCCCTCGATCCGTGCCGCCGCCTCACGGACGTCCTCGGCCGTCACGGGCAGGGTCGCGTTCCTCACGTCGGTCATGCCTGTACTCCCTTGTGCGCGGGGGCGGGGTCGCCCTCGGGTGCCGGCGCCCCCGGCTCGGTCCTGTTCCTGGTCCTGGCGAGGTAGTTGTAGGCGGAGGCGCGCGAGATCCCGAGCCGTTCGGCGACCTGCTGGGCCGCTCCGCGCACCGCGAAGACCCCCCGGTCGTCCAGGCTGCGGAAGAGCTCCAGCCGTTCGGCGCGGCTGAGTTCGGCCCAGTGCTTGTTCTGCCGCAGCTGGTGGGCGTCCACGATCGCGTCGACCACGGAGCCGATGTCGTCCCCGAACGTGGTCGTGGGCGCCCCCACGGGGTCGGTGACACCGGCGAGTTCGCCGAGGAGGGCGAACGCCTGGTTCACGGCGGTGATGTCGACGTTGACGCACAGCGCCCCGAAGACCGCCCCGGCCGAGTCGCGCAGCAGCATCGTCGAGGACTTGACCAGTTTTCCGGAGTCCGTGCGGGTGACGTAGTTCAGCTCGTCGGCGGCCTCGTCACCGCGCGCGAGGAGGCCCACGCCGATCTCGCTCATGGATCCGCCGACGGTACGGCCGGTGACCGTGCCGGCGAGGGCGACCACGGACCGGTGCGGCCGACGGAAGTCGTGGACGACCACCTCGCAGAGGGAGCCCAGGGTCGCCACGATGCCCTCGACGACGGGCTTCAGCGCCGCGATGATCGCGTCCTGCTCCTCTTCTCGTCCCCGCACGCCACCCTCCCCTTGTTCTGGACCTGGAGTCTAGACGACTGGACACAGTTTCCAAAACGTTGACGGTGCGTCACTCAGCCGCTCCGCAGGTCACCTGGCGCAGCGAAAGTCACAATTACGTATCGGACATTTGGCGCCTCAATCTTCACGCGAGCCACACAAGTTGGCTAGGTTGTCCGGCGGGCCGCATGACTGCCTCCGGCGAACAGCGCCGGGTCGCGCGGCCTCCGCCGGGGTGAGAACGGCTCAACCGCCCGCCGGGGCAAGGGCCGTAGGGCGCGCCTTCCGGAACCACCCGCCCGCACACACCCTTTGAGCCCGGCCAGCCGAGGGGCACCCCTCACCGCCGACGCGGCGGGCGGAGCACGGAAGGAGTACGTCCCTATGGCGCCGGAGCGCACGGCCGACGAGCCGAGCCGGGCGGAGGTCCAACGGCGGATCCACAGCCTGTACGAGCGGGCCGAGACCGACAGCGGGACCTTCAACGCCACCCGGGCCGTCGCGGCCGGAACGCGCGATCGGGTCGGTCCCGTCGCCGAGAGGCCGCGCAGGCAGGCGGATCCCGCGCTCGACTCCCTCGCCAAGGAGTGGTTCGCGGCGGCGCGCGCGAGCATGGGCCCGACCGTTGCGGCGGCGCTGCCCGCCCCGGTACGGCCCACCGTCGAACGCCGGCTGCCGGAGCAGGCCGCGGGGCCGACGGGCGGAGCGGCGGTGCGCCCTCTCGAACTGAACGCCGGGCCTCGGGCCGCGCTGCCGGCCGCGGGGCCTGAGCGGAGCCCTCGGGAACTGACGTCGGGGGCGGCCCTGGCCCTGCCCGCCGCGTCACCGCTGCGGGGCTCCAAGGAGGGCAACCAGCGCAAGCTGGCCGCCGCCCGGGAGCTGCTGGCCGGGCACGTCGCACGGCGGACCCCGGCCCTCGCGGCGGCCGCGCGGCCACCCGCGCTGGAGGCACCGCGGGAGAGCGGGCCCACGTTCGAGTCCACCAGCGCCCTGGCGGCGGTCGAACCGCTCGCCCTCCCCCGCGGCACGGAGACGTTCGGCACGGGCGGCTTCGCCGGCACCACGTCCGGCACGACCGACGTCCGCACGAACACCACCCCGGACGCCTTCGACACGGGCGGCCTCAGCACCGGCAGCTTCGACACGGGCACCCTCGGCACGGGCGCGCCCAGCACCGGTGGCTTCGACACGGGCACCCTCGGCGCGGCCGGCCTCAGCACGGGCGGCCTCGACGCGGGAGGCTTCGACACCGGCACGTTCGGCACGGGCAGCCTCGCCCCCGGCGGCTTCGACACGGGAACGCTCGACACGGGTTCCTTCACCACCGACCCCCTCGGCGCAGGCGACGCCCTCGGCACGGGGCCCTACGACACGGGCAGCCTCGCCTCCGGCGGCTTCCACACCGGCACGTTCGGCACGGGAACGCTCGGTGCGGGTGGCCTCGACGCGGCCGGCCTCAGCACGGGTGGCCTCGACGCGGGCGGCTTCGACACCGGCACCTTCACCCCCGATGCCCTCGGCGCGAGCCCCCTGAGCGCGGGCAGCTTCGAGACGGGCACGCCCGGCGCGGCAGGCTTCGACATCAGCACGCCCGGCGCGGGCGGCTTCGACACCGGCGCCCTCATCACCGGTCCCCTCGGTGCGGACAGCCTCACCTTCGACGCCGGTCCCCTCGGCGCGATCGGTGCCGACACCGGCACGTTCGACACGGGCGCCCTCGGCGCGGCCGGCCTCACCTCCGGCGCCTTCGACACCGGCACCCTCGACACCGGCCCCCTCGACGCTGGCAGCTTCGGCACCGGCACGCCCGACACGGGTGGCTTCGACACCGGCACCTTCGACACCGGGGCCTTCGCCGCGGACGCGCTCTCGCGTGCCATCGACGGCGGTCGGGAGTCCGCGCACGAGTCCAAGGCCTCGCGGGCGCTCGGCTTCGCCCGTGCGCAGATCGGCAAGCCCTGCGTGTGGGGTGCGGCCGGCCCCGGCTCGTACGACGCCGCCGGTCTCACCCAGGCCGCCTGGCGGGCCGCCGGGGTCGCCCTGCCGCGCACCGCCGAGGAGCAGGCGGCGACGGGGGCACCGGTGCCGCTCACCGATCTGCGGCCGGGGGACCTCGTCTTCTTCTACGACACCGCCGGGCACGTCGGTCTGTACATCGGTGACGCCCTGATGATCCACGCGCCCGGCCCGGGCGCCACCCTCCGCGAGGAGTCGATCTTCTTCGCCGGGACCGCCGCGATCCACGGCGCGACGCGCCCCGTCTGACCCCCGCCTCGGCCGCCCGCCGCCGACATGCGGTCGGCGGCGCGGCGTAGGAGCGTGGGGGTGTGCGAAGGGTGCGTGCCAGACCTCGGCGCCGGGCAGGAGAGCAGCGGAGCTGGCTGCGCGGCGCCCCGCCCCCGTGGTGGGTTCGGATCATGCCCCTGGCCCTGCTGGCGGCCGTGTGCGTCATCACCCTGGTCAGCAAGAGGCCGCTGGACATCGGCTTCCTGCTCGGCGCGATCCCCCCGCTGGCCGTGTTGTCGTACGGCCCGGTGGCGACCGCGATCCTCGGCGCCCTGGTGATCGGGCTCCAGCACACCCGGGTCTTCCACCTCGACCATCCGGGCAACACCGACCTGCTCACCATCGGCTTCGTCTCGGTGCTGAGCGTGTTCGTGTCGTACGTGCGCAGCCATCGCGACGCCCAGCTCGATCTGGAACGCACCGTCGCCGAGGCCGCCCAGCACGCCGTCGTCCCGCCGCTGCCCGCGCGGGTGGGCCCGGTGCGCTGCACCGGTCTGTACCGGGCGGCGCAGAGCGGGACGCTCGTCGGCGGGGATTTCTTCGACGTGCGCCAGAGCCCCCGGGGCGTGCGGGTGGTGATGGGGGACGTGCAGGGGCACGGCCTCGCGGCCGTCTCGACGGTGGCGTCGCTGCTCGGCGCGTTCCGGGAGGCGGTGCTCGACCAGCCGGCCCTGCCCTCGGTCGCCGCGCGCCTGGACCGCAGGCTGTGCGTGGACTCGGCGGAGAACCGGCGCCCCGAACTGTTCGCGACGGTGGTGCTGCTGGAGTTCAGCCCCGACGCACGCGCGGTGCGCATCGTGGCCTGCGGCAGCCCGCCGCCCCTCCTGCTCCACGACGGGAAGGCCACCGAGATCGAGGTGACGCCCGGCACTCCTCTCGGTCTCGGGCTGAGCCCGGGATCGTCGTACGAGGAGGCCACCGTGCGTCTTCAGCGCGGCGACCGGCTCTTTCTGGCCTCCGACGGCATCTGGGAGGCCAGGGACACGCGGGGTTCGTTCTATCCTCTGATCGACCGGCTCCCCGATCTCGCCGACGACGACCCCGTCGTCACGACCCGGCGGGTCTGGCGGGACCTGGTGCGGCACTGCGGGGAGATCCGCGACGACGTCACGATGCTCCTCCTGACTCCGGAGCCCGTCAGCCCGGTGTGAGACCCCCCGCGGTGACCTCCGGATTCCGCACCCCATAAGATCCCCTTATGGGGTCATAGGAGGGACCCGCGTACCAGGTTAGGTATGCCTTAGTTTAAGGTTCCCTTTGATCCTTCCGTCATCGCCCGAAGGGAACCTGATCATGCCTCGCCCCCTGCGGGTAGCCATAGTCGGAGCCGGCCCGGCCGGAATCTACGCCGCGGACGCGCTGCTGAAGTCGCAAGCGGCCACCGAGCCCGGCGTGTCCATCGACATCTTCGAGCGGATGCCGGCCCCGTTCGGCCTCATCCGCTACGGCGTCGCCCCCGACCACCCGCGGATCAAGGGCATCATCACGGCCCTGCACCAGGTGCTCGACAAGCCGCAGATCCGGCTCTTCGGCAATGTCGACTACCCCACCGACATCAGCCTGGACGACCTGCGCGCGTTCTACGACGCCGTCGTCTTCTCCACCGGCGCGACGGCCGACCGCGACCTGGACATCCCCGGGATCGAACTCGAGGGCTCCTACGGCGCGGCCGACTTCGTCTCCTGGTACGACGGCCACCCCGACGTGCCGCGGACCTGGCCGCTGACGGCCGAGAAGGTCGCCGTCCTCGGTGTCGGCAACGTCGCCCTGGACGTGGCACGCATCCTGGCCAAGACGGCGGACGAACTCCTGCCCACCGAGATCCCGCCGAACGTCCACGAGGGGCTCCAGGCCAACAAGGCCCGGGAGATCCACGTCTTCGGCCGCCGGGGCCCGGCGCAGGCCAAGTTCAGCCCGATGGAGTTGCGGGAGCTGGACCACTCCCCGAACATCGAGGTCATCGTGGACCCCGAGGACATCGACTACGACGACGGGTCCATCGCCACCCGGCGCGGCAACAAGCAGGCCGACATGGTCGCCAAGACGCTGGAGAACTGGGCGATCCGGGACATCGGCGAGCGGCCCCACAAGCTGTTCCTGCACTTCTTCGAGTCGCCCACCGAGATCCTCGGCGAGCAGGGCGAGGTCGTCGGCCTGCGCACCGAGCGCACGGCGCTCGACGGCACGGGCAACGTCAAGGGCACCGGCGAGTTCCACGACTGGGACGTCACCGCGATCTACCGGGCGGTCGGCTACCTCTCCGACTCCCTGCCCAAGCTGCCCTGGGACATCGCCTCGGGCACCGTGCCCGACGAGGGCGGCCGGGTCATCGAGGACAACGGCGCCCACCTGACGTCCACCTACGTGACCGGATGGATCCGGCGCGGCCCCGTGGGCCTGATCGGGCACACCAAGGGCGACGCCAACGAGACGGTGGCGAACCTGCTGGACGACCACGCGAACGGACGGCTGCACACGCCCACCGCACCCGCGCCCGAGGCCGTGGAGGCGTTCCTCGCCGAGCGGAACGTCCGGTTCACGACGTGGGAGGGCTGGTACCGGCTCGACGCCGCGGAGAAGGCGCTCGGCGAGCCGCAGGGCCGGGAGCGCGTGAAGCTCGTGGAGCGCGAGGACATGCTCCGGGAGAGCGGCGCGTAGGACGCCGGGAGCGCCGTAGGACCACGCGACGTGCCGGGCGGGGGGATTCCCTCGCCCGGCACGTCGCGTCCGGCGTCCCGGCGCCGGGCGGCCCGCGCCTGCCCGCGGGGGCCTCCGGGCGGAGCAGTCCCGCGCGACACGGCAGGGCGCGCGTACGAGGGTGGACGCATGACCTCGGGTCCCCCACCCCGCAAGGACGCTCCATGATCGAGGCTCGCTCTCTGACCAAACGCTACGGCGACCGCACCGCCGTGGACGATCTCAGCTTCACCGTGCGCCCCGGCACCGTGACCGGCTTCCTGGGACCCAACGGAGCCGGGAAGTCCACCACGATGCGCATGCTCCTCGGTCTGGACGCGCCCACCCGGGGCCGGGCCGTCGTCAACGGCAGGAGGTACGCCGAACACCGCGCCCCGCTGCACGAGGTCGGCGCGATGCTGGAGTCCCGCTCGGTGCACACCGGGCGCAGCGCCCACCACCACCTGCTCGCCCTGGCCGCGACCCACGGGATCCCCCGGCGGCGGGTGGACGAGGTGATCGACCTGGTCGGGCTGCGCGAGGTGGCCAGGAAGCGGGCCGGGGGCTTCTCCCAGGGCATGGGGCAGCGGCTCGGCATCGCCGGCGCCCTGCTGGGCGACCCGGCGACGGTGATCCTGGACGAGCCCGTCAACGGCCTCGACCCGGAGGGCGTCGTGTGGATCCGCACCCTGCTCCAGGGCCTTGCCCGCGAAGGGCGCACCGTCCTGGTCTCGTCGCACCTCATGGCGGAGATGGCTCTCACGGCCGAGCACCTGATCGTGATCGGCCGGGGCCGGCTGATCGCGGACACCTCCGTGGCGGAGTTCGTCACACGGGCCACCGGGGACGTGGTGCGGGTGCGCACCGGCGAGGCGGAGCGGCTGCGCGGACTGCTGGAAGGACCGGACGTGACGGTCACCGCGCGGGAGCCGGGCGTGCTCCAGGTGGCCGGACTCGGCGGTGAGCGGATCGGGCGGATCGCGGCCGAGCACGGGATCGCCCTGGCCGAGCTGACACCGCAACAGGCATCGCTGGAGGAGGCGTTCATGGAACTGACCCGGGACGCGGTGGAGTACCGGACCACGGCGGCGCCACGCGCCACGTCGGGCGGGGAAGGGCTGGCGGCATGACGACGGCAACGGCGTCTCCCGCGGCGCGGCGGGGCCGGGTCACCCAGCCCCGGGTGATCCACTCGGAGTGGATCAAGCTGTGGTCGCTGCGGTCCAGCCTGTTCACCCTGCCGGCCGCCGTCGTCGCGATGGTCGGACTCGGCTGCCTCCTCAGCTACTTCACCGCCGCCCGCTGGGACGACCTCCCGCCCCAGGAGCGGCTCGCCTTCGACCCGACCCTGGTGAGCCTGCGCGGCATGTACCTCGCGCAACTGGCCGTCGGGGTGCTGGGGGTCGTGGTGGTGAGCGGGGAGTACGCGACCGGGATGATGCGCTCCTCGCTGGCCGCGGTGCCCCGCCGTCTTCCGGTGCTGTGGGCCAAGGCGCTGGTGTACACGGCTGTGACCTGGGTCCTGATGACGGCCGCGTCGCTGGGTGCCTTCCTGGCGGGCCAGGCCGCGCTGTCCGGCCATGGGCTGAGCACCTCGCTCGGTTCGCCGGGCGTGCTGCGCGCGGTGCTCGGCGCCGGTCTGTACCTGACGGCGGTGGGGCTGCTCGGGGTGGCGTTCGGCGCGCTGATCCGCAGCACGGCGGGCGGGATCGCCACCCTGTTCGGCCTGCTGCTGGTGCTGCCGCTGCTCGCCCAGGCGCTGCCGTCGTCCTGGCTGGACGAGGTGAACCCGTATCTGCCGAACATGGCGGGCCAGAGCGTCGTCCATGTCCACCAGGAGCCGCACACCCTGGCCCCCTGGCCGGGATTCGCCCTGTTCTGCGGGTACGCGCTGGCGGTGCTGGCCGCGGCGGCCGTCGCCCTCAAGCGCAGGGACGCCTGAGCGCGACCGCTTCGGCGGCTCGCGCGATCTTCCGCCGGGGGCGGGGCCCGGGTGATGCTTGCGCGTGAGGAGCTCGACCACGACAAGGGGGGCCGCATGGCAGTGGACGACGGTACCGGGGTGGACGTGAAGCCCGTCGCGGGCCACATCGGGGCCGAGATCGCCGGGGTGGATCTGGCCGGGCCGCTGGACGACGCGGTGGTGGCGGCGATCCGCTCGGCTCTGCGGCGCTGGAAGGTGGTGTTCTTCCGGGACCAGAAGCTGGACCACGCCGCGCATGTCGCCCTCGCCCGGCGCTTCGGCCGACCCGTCGCCCCGAGCAGGCGGGGCAGCGTCTCGCCGGCGGACTTCCCCGAGGTCGAGACGACGGCCGACCGGCTGGAGCTCGGCGGCCGGTACGGGATGGACCACGACGAGTGGCTGCGGCGCAGGCGCCACACCCTGCTGCGGGGCTGGCACTGCGACCACGGCGCCCGGATCGATCCGCCCGCGGCCACCCTCCTGCGCGCCGAGAGCGTGCCGCCGTACGGCGGGGACACCCAGTGGGCCAGTCTGGCCGCCGCCTACGCGGGCCTGTCCAAGCCCCTGCGGGACTTCGCCGACGGGCTGCGCGCCGAGCACCGCCTGGGCGTGGGCTACCAGCCGCGCGCCGGCGACGACGCCTACCTGCGCCACCTCCTGGACCATCAGGTGGCGAGCGAGCACCCGCTCGTGCGGGTGCACCCGGAGACGGGCGAACGGCTGCTGAACGTCAACGGCTACTACGTCGAGCAGATCGTGGGGCTCTCCCGCGCCGAGAGCGCGCACCTGCTGGACCTGCTGCTGGAGCAGGCGACCCGTCCCGAGTACACGGTCCGCTTCCGCTGGGAGCCCGGCAGTGTGGCGTTCTGGGACAACCGGGCGGCCATCCACCTCGCCCCCGGCGACCTGGTGACGCCCGAACACCCCCGCGTCATGCATCGGGTGATGCTCGCCGGAGAGGTGCCCGTGGGCCCGGACGGCAGGCCCTCGACCCCTCTCACCGGCACGGAGCCCGGCCGCTGGTGACGGCGGACCGCTCGGCGGCGACGGGCCGATCGACCGGAACCACCTCCTTTCATGTCCGGTTCGTTTCTTGTCGGTTTCGGTCACGTCCGGCGGCGTCCTGGGCTACATTCGAGCCCGCCGATCCCGCATCCATCGGCGATGACGCAAGCAAGGCTCGGGGAGCGGCGCATGCTTGACTTCGGCAACTCCCGGGCACTCGCCCCGGACGGAACGGGATGGCCCGCCCGACCGGCACGGCCCGCCCTGACCGGCGGCCTCGCGGACAGCGTCTTCGACACGGCGGCCCGGGACCCGGGGCTGGCGCAGATCGCCCGCCGCGCCGATCCGGGCGACGGCGTCTGGAGCCCGATGACCGCGGGCGAACTGCGGGACGAAGTGGTCGCGGTGGCCAAGGGGTTCATCGCCTCCGGCATCCGCCCCGGCAACCGCGTGGCCATCATGGCGCGCACGTCGTACCAGTGGACCCTGCTCAGCTGCGCCCTGTGGGCGGTGGCGGCGGAGGTCGTGCCGATCTATCCGACCTCCTCGCACGAACAGGTCGAGTGGATCCTGAAGGACTCCGGCAGTGTCGCCGTGCTGGTCGAGGACGAGCCGGGGGTCATGACGGTCGGGTCCGTGTGCGCCGGGCTGCCCCGGCTGCGGCACGTGTGGCAGCTGGACGCCGGGGCGCTGGAGACGCTGGTCGCGCACGGGCGGCCGGTCCCGTCCACGACCGTCGACTCCCTGCGGCGGATCGTGCTGCCCGACTCGACCGCCGTCATCGCCTACACCTCGGGCTCGACCGGTCCCCCGCGCGGCTGCGCGCTCAGCCACCGCAATCTGGCCAGCCCCTGCGACGCGGTCCTGGACGGCTGGGGGCATACGGCGGCGCCACCGGGCGAACAGCCCTCCGCGCTGGTCTTCCTGCCGTTCTCCCACGTGTACGGGTTGATGGTGCAGGGACTGTGCCTGCGGGGCGGGCTGCTCATGGGCCATGAGCCCGAGCTGCGCGCCGACGTCCTGGCCTCCTCGCTGCTGACCTTCCGGCCCACGTTCCTCTGCGCGGTCCCGTTCGTCTTCGAGAAGCTCTACAAGACGTTCCTGCGCACCGCCGAACAGGCGGGCCGGGGCGCCCTGTTCGAGCGGGCCGCGCGCACCGCGCGGGAGTACGCGCTCGCCGTCGAGCGGCAGCGGCTGGGGCGGGGGCACGGGCCCGGGCTGGATCTGAGGCTGCAGCACGCGCTGTACGACAGGACGGTCTACCGCAGGCTGCGCGACACGCTGGGCGGCCGGGTGTGCCGTGCCGTCTCGGGCGGGTCGCCCCTGAGCCGCGAGCTCGGACTGTTCTTCGCGGGCATCGGCATCTTCGTCCACGACGGCTACGGACTCACCGAGACGGGCGGCGGGATCACCGCGCAGCCGCTGGGGCGGGAGAAGTCGGGGACCGTGGGACGCCCGCTGCCGGGCATGGAGGTCCGGGTCGCGCCGGACGGGGAGATCCTCGTGCACGGGCCCGCGGTCTTCCAGGGCTACGTCAACGACGACCTGGGCACCCATACGGCACTGAGGGAGGGGTGGCTGGCCACGGGCGACCTCGGCGAGGTCGACTCCGAGGGCTATCTGTCCATCACCGGGCGGAAGAAGGACATCATCGTCACGAGCGGCGGCAAGAGCGTCGCGCCCGCCGCGCTGGAGGAGCGGCTGCGGGCGCATCCGCTCATCCACCAGGCGGTGGCCGTCGGGGACGACCGGCCGTGCGTGGGCGCGCTGATCACCCTGGACCCCGACTTCCTCGCGCACTGGCGCGCCGTGCGGTTCGCGCAGGCGGACGGAGCGGGGGGCCAGGGGCGGGAGGACCACGAGGAGCGGGCCCTTCGCGAGGAACGCGAGGAGACCGCGCTGCGGCAGGAGGTCGCGCGGGCGGTCGCCGCCGCCAACTCCACCGTGTCGCGCTCGGAGTCGATCCGGGTGTTCCGCGTGGTGCCGGAGCCGTTCGACGTGGCGAGCGGGTTGCTGACACCGTCGATGAAGCCGCGGCGGGACGCGATCGCGCGCCGGTACGCGGCGGAGATCGAGGCCATGTACCGGGCGGCCGCGCGGGTTCCCCGGGAGCGGAGGCTGCCGGAGCCGGCGTGGGACGACTCGGACGACGTGTTCCGCCGGTAGCCCCGCCGGCGGCCCCGAGGAGGGCTCTGCGGCCCACGGCCTCGACGGACGATCACGGCTTCCGTACGGGGTCGGGATGCGGGGTGGGGGGCGGGCGGCGCATTCTTGCTGTGACAGGCAACCGACGGCCCGGGCGAGGGCAGATCGATGCAAGGGAGCGCCGAGCGCGCGGACAGCGCGCCCGGGACGCCGACCGCCGTGCTGACCGGCGCCGTGGCGGACGCCGTACACGCCGCCGGCGGCTTCGCGGGCGGGGTGTACCTGCGCTCCGCCACACCCGCCGTGCTGCGTCTGGCCGTCCTCGCCGGACTGCCGGGGCCGCTCTTCGGGCCGTGGTCGCGGCTGCACCTGGACCGCCAGTTCCCGGTGTCGGACGCCTACCGGCACGGCACCCCGATCGTCCTCGCCGACTCGGCGGAGACGATGCGGCGCTACCCGCAGCTCGCCGCAGGGCTGCCGTTCCACTTCGGCTCGGTCCATGTGCCGGTGCTGAGCGGAACGACGACGTACGGCGTCCTGAGCGTGCTGCGGACCCCGGTCGCGGACCGTACCGAGAAGGTGCCGGAGCGAAGCCGGATGACCACCGTCGCGGACCGCCTCGGCACAGCCCTCAGCACCTTGGAGGCGGACGGCGTGCCGGTGACCTGGGACGCGGAGCCCCTGTGCGTGCGGCCGCCCGCCGTGGGCCTGGACCCCGGGCTCATCGGGCGCTTCAGCTGGGACCCGGACGGTGCGGCGCTCACCGCCGACGACGCCTTCCGTCGGCTGACCGGGTGCGGCGAGGACGGCGCCGCGCGCTCAGCCGACGACCTGGCCGCCGCCCTCTCCGCCGACGACGTCCATCTGGTGCTGACCGCCCTGCGGGAGGCCGCCGCGGGCACCGCGCCGCCCGGCCCCCTGCGCGTACGGTCCGGCAGCGGCCGGCAGCGGATGCTGGAGCTGTGGCCCGAACGGGCGGCGGGGTCGAAGGGCACCGTGGGCGGGCTGGTGGTCGAGCCGGGGCCCGGCAGCCCGGCGGAGGGGGCCATGGACCTCCTGCCGAACGGTGTCTTCGCCTTCGACCGGATCGGCCTGATCACCTACGTCAACCCGAAGGCCGCCGAACTGCTGGGCGCCGCGCGCTCGCAGCTGGTGGGCAGGCCTCTGTGGGAAGCCCTGCCCTGGTTGGACCGGCCCGCGTACGAGGACCACCTGCGGGCCGCGCTGCTGGCACCGGAGCCGGTGCACTTCCAGGTACGGCGGCCCACGGCGGACGAGGACGGCAGCGGCCTGACGCTGTCGGTCTATCCCGGTCCGGACGTCCTGACCTGCCGGGTCGTGCCGCTCGGGCAGAGCGCCGAGGCGCCCACCCTGGGCGAGGCGGCGGCCGCGGTGGCGGGAGCGGTGGGCGCGTGGGACACCCCCGCGCCCGTGTACCGCCCCGTCGCCCTCGCCATCGCGCTGTCGGAGGCGGTGACCGCCCGGCAGGTGTCCGAAGTGGTGATGCGGGAGCTGCTGCCCGCGTTCGGCGGCGGCCGACTGGCCATCTACCTGCTGCACGAGCGGCATCTCCACCTGGCCTGGGAGACGGGTTTCCCACCCCGGTTCCTGTCGCAGTTCGAGGGGGTGGGCCTGGACGTCAAGCTGCCCGGCGTGGAGACCCTCACCACCGGCCGTCCCCTGTTCTTCGAGTCCATGGACCGGATGGCGGCGGCCTATCCGGGCATGCCGCTCGACACCACCGTCGGCTCCCGGGCCTTCCTGCCGCTGATCGCCTCCGGGCGCCCCGTCGGCTCCTGCATCCTCGGCTTCGAGCGCCCGCGTGCCTTCAGCTCCGAGGAGCGCACGGTGCTCACCGCGCTGGCCGGCCTGATCGCCCAGGCGCTGGAACGGGCCCGGCGCTACGACTCCGAGACCGCCCTCGCCCGCGGCCTCCAGGAGGCGCTGCTGCCGCACCGGCTGTCCACCCATCCGCAGGTGGAGACCGCGGGCTGCTATCTGCCGGGCACCCAGGGCATGGACGTGGGCGGCGACTGGTACGACGTCATCGAGGCCGGCGACGGGCTGGCCCTGGTCATCGGCGACGTCCAGGGGCACGGGGTGCAGGCGGCGGCCACGATGGGCCAACTGCGCAGCGCGGTGCGGGCGTTCGCCTTGAGCGACCTCGCCCCGCATCAGGTGATGAGCGGGACCAACCGGCTGCTCATCGACCTCGACCCGGGCCAGTTCGCCAGTTGCGTCTACGTCCGGCTGGACCCGGTCACCGGTCACGCCCGCGCCGTGCGGGCCGGGCATCCCCAGCCCCTGCTGCGCGCCCCCGAAGGGCAGACGGAAGTCCTCGACCTGCCGGGCGGACTGGTCCTCGGCGTGGATCCGGGCGCCCGGTACCCGGTGACCCATCTGCGGCTGGAGCCGGGGGCCGTGCTCGCGCTGTACACCGACGGGCTGGTGGAGCAGCCGGGCACCGACATCGACGACGGGGTCGAGATCCTGCGCAGGGCCCTGAGCCGTGCGGGCGAGGTCGGCGACCGGCACGGCGGCGCGGTGCTCGCGGACATCGCGGACCGGCTCATCGAGCGGGCGTGCCGCACCCCCGACCGCCCGGACGACATCGCGCTCCTGCTGGCCACCCGCCGCCACCCGCCGCCCGGTTCGTACGACGCCGCGCAGGACGAGCCGCCGGGGTGAACGCCGCGTCGCACCCGGGGCGGCGGGAGCCGGGGGCCGTTGCGATGATGATCTCCGAAGGACCGGCCGCCCCCTGCGGCCGGACGCCGGCACAGGCAGGAGCACCCGGCATGACCTCCACCCGTGGGACGTCCGTGGCCATCACCACCGAGGACGGCACCGCCGACGCCTACCTGGCGCACCCGGACGACCAGGGCCCGCACCCCGCGGTGCTGCTCTACATGGACGCCTTCGGGCTGCGCCCCAGCCTGAAGGCGATGGCCGACCGGCTGGCCGGGCACGGCTACACCGTCCTCGTACCGAACGTCTTCTACCGCGCCGGGCGGGCGCCCGTGGTCGAACTCCCCGAGTTCATCGACCCCTCCGAGCGCCCGGAACTGTTCCAGAGGATCATGCCGCTGATGCAGGCGCTGACGCCGGAGCGGGCCGACCAGGACGCCGAGGCCTACCTGGACTGGCTCGCCGACTGCCCGCAGGCGGCCGACGGCCCGATCGGTGTGACCGGATACTGCATGGGCGCCCGACTGGCGCTGCGCACCGCCGCCGTCCGTCCGCAGCGGGTCGCCGCCGTGGCCGGGTTCCACGGCGGGCGCCTGGCGGCGGACACGCCCGACAGCCCGCACCTGGTGGCCGACCGGGTCACCGCCGAGGTGTACTTCGGGCACGCCGACGACGACCCCTCCATGCCGCCCGAGCAGGTCGAGCGGCTGGACAAGGCGCTGACCGAGGCCGGCGTCCGCCACCGCAGCGAGGTCTACTCGGGCGCGCCGCACGGCTACACCCAGGTCGACACCGCCCACTACGACCGGGAGGCCGACGAGCGCCACTGGAGCGAGATGCTGGCGCTCCTGGACCGGACCGTGCGGGGCGCGGACCAGGCGTAGGCCGGCCCCGTCCGCGCGTCAGGCGGGCGGGACGACCGCCACGGGGCAGGGCGCGTGGTGCACCAGGGCGTGGGCCACGGAACCCACACGGGGCCCCACCGCCCGGGAGGCGTGCCGGCCGACCACCACGAGCTGCGCGTCCGCGGCCGTGGAGAGCAGCACCTGCGCGGCGCTGCCCATCTCCACGTGCTCGATGACCCGCACGCGCGGGAAGCGCTTCCGCCAGGGCTCCAGCGCCTCGTCCAGGGCCTTGCGCTCGATGGGTTCGAGTCCGCCGGCCTCGTCCAGGAGCTGCATCGAGGCGGGGCTGTAGGCGAACACGGGCGGCAGGCTCCAGGCCCGTACGACCCGCAGGTCCGCGCCCCTGGCCGCCGCGGCGGCGAAGGCGACCTCGAGGGCACGGGCGCCGTCCTCGGGGGCGCCGTGCTGGCCCACGACGACCTCCCGGCCCGCGGCCTCCGCCGCCGGCCGGTCGTCGGAGCGGACCAGCACCACGGGCCCGGCGGCCTCGGCGATCACCTGCTGCCCCACGGAGCCCACGAGGAACCCCACCACGGCGCCGTGTCCGCGCGAGCCCAGCACCAGCAGGTCGGCGCCGGCCGCCTCGGCGACCAGGAGGTCGACCGCCGGGCCCTCCACCGCCTCGGCGACCACGGTCAGTTCCGGATGCCGCGCGGTGGCGGCGGCGCGGGCCTCGTCGACGGTCCGGCGCGCCCAGCCGGCGACGGCGTCGCGGTCCGCGCTCGGCACGATCTCGTAGGGCTCCCACTGCCAGGCGTGCACGATCCGCAGCGGACGGTCGCGGCGCACCGCCTCGCGGGCCGCCCACGCCGCCGCCGCGGCACTCTCCGGTGATCCGTCCACTCCCACGGTGATGGGGCGGGTCATGTCGCTGCCTCCCTGTTCACGAACTGCACACTCCCCACGCTACCGATCCGCCCGCTCCCGGAGTTCAGGAGCGAAACCGGTGAATCGACCTTACGATGGGCGGGACGCCGACGAGTTCGGGGCGGGAGACTTTATGGCACAGGCTGCCAGCGCAGCGGCACGGACCGTCATCCTGACCGTGGACGACGACCCCGGGGTCTCGCGCGCCGTGGCCCGTGACCTGCGGCGCCGGTACGGCCAGTCGTACCGGATCGTGCGTGCCGAGTCCGGCGCGAGCGGGCTGGAGGCCCTGCGCGAGCTGAAGCTGCGGGGCGATCTGGTGGCCGTCATCATGGCCGACTACCGGATGCCCCAGATGAACGGCATCGAGTTCCTCGAACAGGCCCTGGACGTCTACCCCGGCGCGCGCCGGGTGCTGCTGACCGCGTACGCGGACACCAACGCGGCCATCGACGCGATCAACGTCATCGACCTCGACCACTACCTCCTCAAACCGTGGGATCCGCCGGAGGAGAAGCTCTACCCGGTCCTCGACGACCTTCTCGAGGCGTGGCGCACCTCCGACTACCGGCCGGTCCCCGCCACGAAGGTGGTGGGACACCGCTGGTCGGCGCGCTCGTCGCGGGTGCGGGAGTTCCTGGCCCGCAACCAGGTGCCGTACCGCTGGTTCTCGGTGGACACACCGGAGGGCGGGCGGCTGCTGGCCGCGGCCGGACAGGACGGGGAGCGGCTGCCGCTCGTCGTCACCCCGGACGGCACCCCGCTGGTGGAGCCGGACGAGGCGGAACTCGCGGTCCACGTGGGGCTCGCGACGACACCGACCACGGACTTCTACGACCTCGTGGTCATCGGCGGCGGACCCGCCGGGCTCGGGGCGGCGGTGTACGGGGCCTCGGAGGGGCTGCGGACGCTGCTGGTGGAGCGGTCGGCCACCGGCGGGCAGGCCGGCCAGAGTTCACGGATCGAGAACTACCTGGGCTTCCCTGACGGGGTGTCGGGTGCGCAGCTGACGGACCGGGCACGCAGGCAGGCGAAGAAGTTCGGCGCGGAGATCCTCACCGCGCGCGAGGTGTGCGCCCTGGAGGTCAACGGCGCGGCGCGCATCGTGCGGTTCTCCGACGGGTCGGCGATCGCCGCGCACAGCGTGATCCTGGCGACCGGGGTGTCGTACCGGCAGCTGCAGGCGCCGGGGCTGGCGGAGTTGACGGGGTGCGGCGTCTACTACGGCTCGTCGCTGACGGAGGCTCCGGCCTGTTCGGGGCAGGACGTCTACATCGTCGGCGGCGCCAACTCCGCGGGGCAGGCGGCGATGTACCTGTCCCGGGGCGCCAAGTCGGTCACCCTGCTGGTGCGGGGCCCCTCGCTGTCGGCGACGATGTCGCACTACCTGGTCGAGCAGGTCGCGGAGTCGCCCACCATCACGGTGCGCGCCGCCACGGTGGTGGAAGCGGCCCACGGCGAGGGCCACCTGGAGCAGCTGACGTTGCGGGACACGACGACCGGTCACGCCGAACTCGTCGACGCGCAGTGGCTGTTCGTGTTCATCGGGGCGGCCCCGCTCACGGACTGGCTGGAGGGGACGGTGCTGCGGGATCGGCACGGCTTCATCCTGACCGGCCCCGACATGACCAGTGACGGGCATCCGCCGCCCGGCTGGGAACTGGAGCGTCCCCCCTACCATCTGGAGACCAACGTCCCCGGCGTGTTCGTGGCGGGCGACGCCCGCGCCGAGTCGGCCAAGCGGGTCGCCTCCGCGGTGGGCGAGGGCGCCATGGCCGTGATGCTCGCCCACCGGTATCTGGAGCAGTCATGAACGCACCACGCGGGACGACGCCGTGAACGGCCGCACCGTGTCCTGCGACCCGACCGAGCTGAGGACGCTCTTCCTGTTCGAGAAGCTGGACGACGCCCAGTTGGCGCGGCTGTGCCGGGAGGGCCGGGTCGAGGAGTTCGAGGCCGGCCCGGTGTACACCGAGGGCGACGCGGCGACCTGCTTCTTCGTCCTGCTGGACGGGACGCTGGTGCTCACCCGCCGGGTGGGCGCCGACGACGTGGAGGTCTCGCGGTCCTCGCAGCGCGGCGTGTACGCGGGCGCCTTCCAGGCGTATCTGGGCGAGCGGGCACGGGGGGCGAAGTACACGGGATCGATGCGGGTCACCGAGCCCTCGCGGTTCTTCGTGCTGCCCGCCGACACCTTCTCCGCGATCATGCGGGACTGGTTCCCCATGGCCGTCCATCTGCTGGAGGGGCTGTTCTTCGGCTCCCAGAACACCCAGCAGGTCATCAACCAGCGGGAGCGGCTGCTGGCTCTCGGCTCCCTGTCCGCGGGCCTGACCCATGAGCTCAACAACCCCGCGGCCGCGGCCGTCAGCGCCACCGCGGCGCTGCGCGAGCGGGTCGCCGGGATGCGGCACAAGCTGGGCGTCATCGCCCATGGACGCTATGAGCCGGAGTCGCTGCTGACCCTGGTGGAGGTGCAGGAGCGGACGGCGGAGCAGGTCGCCAAGGCGAAGCCGCTGAGTCCGCTGGAGGCGACCGACCGCGAGGACGCGATCGGCGACTGGCTGGAGGACCACGGCATCGGGGACGCCTGGCAGCTCGCGCCGACCTTCGTGCAGGCCGGGCTCGACACCGACTGGCTCGACCAGGTCGCAGCGGCGGTGGACGAGCGGACCCTGGAGAGCGCGGTGCGGTGGCTGAACTACACGGTGGAGACCGAACTCCTCATGAACGAGATCGAGGACTCCACGACCCGGGTCTCCACGCTCGTCAACGCGGCCCGGCAGTACTCCCAGCTGGACCGGGCGCCGTTCCAGAACGCCGACGTGCACGAACTCCTCGACAGCACGCTGCTGATGCTGTCCGGGAAGATCGGTAAGGGCGTCACCGTGGTCAAGGACTACGACCGCAGCCTGCCGAGCGTTCCCGCCTACCCGGGTGAACTCAACCAGGTGTGGACCAACCTCATCGACAACGCGGTCTCGGCCATCAACGACACAGGGCACGAAGGGACGTTGACGGTGCGGACCGCACTGGACCGCGACCGGCTGCTGGTCGAGTTCCGGGACACGGGCACCGGGGTGCCGGCGGACATCCGCAACCGCATCTTCGACCCGTTCTTCACCACCAAGCCGGTGGGCCACGGCACCGGGCTCGGCCTGGACATCTCCTGGCGCATCGTCGTCAACAAGCACCACGGCAGCCTGGACGTCCGGTCGGTGCCGGGCGACACCCGCTTCCAGGTCCGGCTGCCGCTGGGTGCCCCGCAGTCCGACGCCATCGAGCCGGAGGCGGCCGAGCCGTCGGCCTTCGGCGCCTCACCGGAGGCATCACCGGAGGGATCATGAGCACACCGAACGGCATCGACCCGGACACCCCGCCGAGCGGAACCGGCTGTGTGGAGTGCGACGCGGCGGGCGGCTGGTGGTTCCATCTGCGCCGGTGCGCGCAGTGCGGGCACATCGGCTGCTGCGACGACTCCCCGGGCAAGCACGCCACGGCGCACTTCCAGGCCACCGGCCATCCGTTCATCCGCAGCTTCGAGCCGGGTGAGGACTGGTTCTGGGACTTCACCACATCCGAGTTGTACGACTCGGGGCCCGAGCTCGCTCCCCCGCTCAGCCACCCCTCGGAGCAGCCCACACCGGGGCCGGCGGGCCGGGTGCCGGCCGACTGGGCGCAGACGATCGGCTGAATCGGAGCCCCGGCCGGGGCTGCGACCGGGGCCGCGACGGTGACCGACGGTAACCTACCCGCGAGTAGAACCAGGCCTCGTTTTCGCACGTACGGGCGAGGCGCGCGGAGTCGGCAGAAAATCGGCCGGCGAAATCGCCGTGCGTTGAACACCCACCGTCACGCCCGCCGTACCACCTTGCGACGCGACAGTCCGCTGCGCAGCGAGGGATGACGATGGACCACGGGCAGGGCCCCACACAGGAGTTGATCGCCGGGCGGTACCGGCCGCTCGACGTCGTCCACGAGGAGCCGGGCCGCAGTGTCCGGCTGGGTGAGGACATCGGGCTCGGGCGCCCGGTCTCGCTCATCGGGTCATGGCCCGCGCCCGCGGGCCCCGACGACCAGGTCGGCCGCAGGGCCACGCGGATCCTGCGCGCCTCGGAGGCGATGGAGCTGCACTGCCCGGGCCGGGTCGCGACCGTCCTCGACGTGGTCGACACGGGCGGTGTCCTGTGGCTGGTGACGGACCGGATCGAGGGGACACCGCTCGGGTCGGTCCTGGAACGCGGCCCCGTCGGCGTCGTCCGCGCGGCCCGGCTCGGCCTGGGGATCGTCGAGGTGCTGGAGGCCGCGCACCACCAGGGGACGACCCACGGCGACCTGAGCCCCGGCCAGGTGTTCGTGCGGAGGGACGGCGGTGTCGTGCTGACCGGGTTCGGGCTGGTGGGCGCGTCCGTGACCCAGCGGCTCACCGCGCCCGCCTACGCCTCCCCCGAGCAGGCGCGGGGTACGAGCGCGGGCCCCGCGGCCGACCAGTGGGCACTCGGGGCGCTGCTGTACGCGATGGTGGAGGGGCGTCCGCTGTTCAAGGACCGGGGCCCGGTGGAGGCGACCCTGCGCGGGGTCGAGCGGCTGCCACTGCGCTCCCCCACGAGCGCCGGCCCCCTGGCGCCCGCCATCACGGGACTGCTGCGGCGGGACGCGCGGGAGCGGGTGCCGATGGCGGTGGTGCGCGCCTCACTGACCCGGATCGTGAACGAGGAGGTGGACGAGGGCGCCGCGGGTACGTCGGTGCCGCGGTGGACGGAGGCGTGGCGTCTGGCCCATCGGGCGGGCGGCGCGTGGCGGCGTCCGGCGGTACGGCGGTCGGTCCTGATCGGCGGGGGGCTCGTCGCCGCCGGCTGCGTCGCGGTCCTCGTCACCGCGAGCGGCTCGGACGGCGGGCACGACGCGACGGCGGGTCCGCTGCCGTCGCGCTCCGGGGCGGGAACCGCCCCGGCAGCCCCGAGCGCCCCGACCGCCGCGGCCCCCACCGCGACGCCGTCCGGCGGCGGCGCCACCGGCCGCGGCGCCTCGCCCTCCACCACACCTCCCGCGCCCCCCGCCCCGGTGTCGCCGAGCCCTTCACGCGGCGGCAACCCGGACGCGGGCTTTCGGACCTTCGTGGCGCCGGAGGGCTTCTCCGTCGACCTGCCGCAGGGGTGGTCGCGCATCCGCACCCAGAAGGCGGCCGAGGGAACCTACCGGATCACCTTCGGGGCGAGCGGGGATCCGCGCACGCTCGCGGTGACCGCCAGCGTGACCTCCAGCACCGACCCGGTCGCGGTCTGGGAGAGCGTGGAGCCCTCCCTGAACAGCACGTACGCCGACTACGCCCGGGTGGGCGACATCCGGCCCGTCACCTACCAGGGCCACCCGGGCGCCGACATGGAGTGGCTGTCGACGCTGGACGGGGTCCGCTCGCGCACGTTCGGGCGGGGCTTCCTCCCCGGCGACGGCCGCGGGTTCTCGCTGCGGTGGACGCGGCCGGCGGCGGGGGCGGGCAGCGCCGCCGACCAGCAGGCGCTGAAGGTGATCCTGCGGACCTTCCGCCCCACCACCGGCTGACCCCGGGGGCGCTCACCTGCGGCACTCCGGGCCGCGGCCGTCCGCCGGGCGCGCCGCCAGCCACAGGGCGATCGCCTCCGCGATCGGCTGGCCGGTCTCCAGCTCGACGAAGCCGAACTGGCCGCCCTGGTTGCACTCCAGGAACCACCACAGCCCGTCCTCGTCCTCCGCGAAGTCGAAGGCGGCGTAGGCCAGTCCGGACAGCGACAGGTACTCGCGGACGGACTTCGCGACGCGGTCGGGCACCTGGACCTCCTCCCAGGGGTGCCCGGTGTCGCCGACCCGTCCGTCGACCTGTCCGGGCTCCGCCCTCTTGCGGGCCCCGAACAGCCGGGACCCGACGCAGGTCAGCCGGATGTCGGCCCGTTTGGCGATGTAGCGCTGCAGCAGCGCGGGACCGGCCGCGACGGAGGAGAAGTCGGCGCCGGAGCCGACGAGCGAGGTCGGCAGGGTCAGCGCCGGCTCTCCCGGAGGCGGCCCCGAGGCCGACTTCACGACCACGTCCCCGTTCTCCTCGGCGAACTGCTGGGCCACCCGCGGAGCCGTGGTGATGACCGTCGGCGGCACGGCGAACCCGGACAGGTGCGCGACCCTCAGCTGCCAGGGCTTGTAGCGGGCCTGGTCGGCTTTGCGGGGGTGGTTCATCCACCGGGTGGGGGCCGAGTACAGCATGCCGTACAGGGCCTGGCGGGTCTCGGCGGTCAGCCAGGGCGAGGGGTGGGCGGCGTGCGCCGCCGGTTCGCCCGGCCTGCGCACCCACACCGAGCGCAGGCCCCCCATGCTCAACACGTGCCCGCCCGCCGAGAGGTGGCCGTCGAAGTCGCCATGGGCGTAGTCGGCGGACAGGACCGCCCGGCCGGGGATGTCGGCGGGGTCCAGGCGCATCACGGGAACGCTCCGCTCATGCAGCCGGGCCACCACCATGTCGGCGGTCACGTCCTGCTCCGACGTGAGGATGAGGACCGTCATGCGCGCACGGGCCGTCAGTCGTCGAAGTGCGTCTGCGAGCCGGCGGTCGAGGTCGTGGTGCCCGCCGCGAGGAGCAGTTCGCGGTCGCTGACGGCGGGCCGGCCGTCGGCGAGCACGTTCAACTGCAGGGAGGAGTCGAAGTGATACGGCGTCACCACGGCCTCGAACCCTCTGGGCTGGGCGTAGTCGAGGGTGAACGGTCGCACGGCAAGCCTCCACGATGTCTCGTTGTCTCTTCCCAACCCTTTACGTCTTCTTCTCGTAGCGAATTCATCACGGTCAGCCATACCTGGGTGAAGGTAGTCACATCGGCGGGTGTCAACTCCCTTGCCCGGTATGGCGTCCCGGCGAGCCGGGTACGCGATGTCAGTGCCCTCGGACACAATGCGCCCTGAAGATCATCCCGTTCGTCCCACCGGACGACTCTCCGTCCACCCGTGCCCGAAAGGCTGAACCACCATGACGCGCCCTCGGCTCAGTTCCCGTGCTGCCGAAGTGCTGCGCCTGATCACCCACCAGGACGCGCCGGTGTTCCTCACGGTGCACGCCAACGGGCGGCGCCGATGGGGCTGCTGGCAGTCGGGCGGGCGTCCGACGGCGCTGCCCACCGACGAGTGCGACGCGCTGCACACGGCGGGGCGGATCCTGCTCGGCGACCCGGTGGTCGACCGGGCCAAGACCACCTACCGGGTACGGGCGGTCGCCAGGGGCGCGTACCGCGTGGCGCACCCCGCCCGTATGAGTGCCTGAGCCGGGCGGCACCCGCCCGGTCGCACCGTCCGGCCCGCCACCACGGCTACCAGCGGTCCTCGACCTGGTTCTTGATCCGGCGGTCGTACAGTTCCTCGATCGCCTCCAGCGTGTCCCGTGGCAGTGCGGGCAGATGGCCGACCGCCGCGTTGGCGTGGGCCTGCTCCGCGTTGCGCGCGCCGGGGATGACCGTGGTCACTCCGGGCTGCTGGATGATCCAGGCGAGCGCCAGCTGCGCCGGCGTCCAGCCCTCGGGGGCGAGCGCGGCGAACTCGGCGGCCGCCTGCACGCCCGTGGCGAAGTCGACGCCGGAGAACGTCTCGCCCTGGTCGAACGCCTCGCCGTGGCGGTTGAAGGACCGGTGGTCGTTCACGGGGAACACGCTGTCGCGGGTGTACCTGCCCGACAGCAGGCCGGAGGCCAGCGGCACGCGGGCGACGACGCCCACGCCGGCCGCCCGCGCCGCCGGGAGGACCTCGCGCAGGGGCTTCATCCGGAACGGGTTGAGGATGATCTGGACGCTCGCCACGTGGGGGCGGGCGATCGCGGTCAGCGCCTGCTCGCAGGTCTCCACGCTCACGCCGTACGCGGCGACCCGCTCCTCCGCGACCAGCGTGTCCAGAGCGTCGTACACCTCGTCGCTGGAGTAGACGGGCGTCGGCGGGCAGTGCAGCTGCACCAGGTCGAGGCGGTCGACACCGAGGTTGCGGCGCGAGCGGTCGTTCCAGGCGCGGAAGTTGTCCAGGACGTAGTTCTCGGGGAGCTGGTCCAGGCGGCGGCCCATCTTGGTCGCCACCTCCACATGCACGTCGGGCCGCCCCAGCAGGAAGGCGGCGATGGTCTGCTCGCTGCGCCCGTCGCCGTAGACGTCGGCGGTGTCGAAGAACGTGACGCCGGACTCCGCCGCCGCCTCCAGCACCTCGTGGGCGTCCTTGTCGTCGACGTCGCCCCAGTCCGCTCCCAGCTGCCAGGTGCCCAGGCCGATCACCGACGCGTGCTGCCCCGACCTCGCGAATGCTCGCTCTTCCATGCCGCCCAGTCTGGCACCCGGCCCGGCCCGCACCCGTGCTCGGCACGCCCCTCGGCGCGCGCCGCACACGCGCTCGGCGCACGCGGGGGGACGTTCAGCCCCGGTTCTCCAGCCGCAGCTCGACGTCGACCTCCTGGTCGCCCGCGACCACGCCCAGCTGGTGGACGAGGAACGTCTCGTCGAGCAGGCGCCGCAGACGCTCCACCGCCCGTGGCTCGCCCTGGAGTTCGGCCGTCACCGGACCCGACAGGGCCCCCGGGGCCGACGTCCCGCCGGGGATCTCCCGCGACATGTCGAAGGTCCCGGTCCACACGGAGGGCCGGGCCTGATGGCAGTCCTGCGGCATGTCCTCGGCGCGGCGGTCCGAGCCGAAGTGCCGGCACAGTTCGGCGAACAGCTGACCGGCGTCCGACGCCGAGCAGTCGCTGATCACCACCTCGACCTGCGGTGCGTGCGCTGCGTCCGAGTCCACGGCCCGCTCCTCTCCTTGGCTGACCGGCCCGGATACGTCCGGTCCGATGCCCCCACGCACGACGGTACGGCGCGGGGAACGCGACCGCCTGTCGGGACGCCGGCCGCCCGATCCCTGGTAAGCCCCCTGGTCAGCGCGTTTGGTGAGCTATGTTGAAAAGCGTCAGGACACGGAGGAGGAGGTCCGGTGACATCGCCGCAGAAGGCACGCGCCCAGGCTTCTGCCATCACTGCGGGGAGGGCGGCCCCCGAGACGGGTGCCGCGCCGACGTCCCAGCTCAGGCAGTTGTTCGATGGTCCACGGCTGTCCCCGGGACATCGCCGGATCGCCCAGTACCTGATCGAGAACATCACCGAGGCGGCGTTCCTGTCGATCACGGACCTGGCCGAGCGGGCCGGCGTCAGCCAGCCCTCGGTGACCCGGTTCGCCGCCGCCGTCGGCTTCAGCGGGTATCCCGCCCTGCGGGAGAAACTCCAGTCCATCGCCCTCGGCGCACTGGGCAGCGGCCCGAGCACGCCCGCCGAGCACCGCAGCAACGAATTGCAGTCCGCCGTGGACGCCGAGATCGAGAACCTGGAGAACCTCCGCCGGGACCTCGGCGATCCCGGGCAGGTCATCGGCACGGGCCGCGCGCTGTCCGCGTCGACGCCGCTGACGGTGCTGGGCCTGAGGATCTCCGGCTCCCTCGCCGAGTACTTCGCCTACGCCGCCCGGCGCATCCACCCGGACGTACGGCTGGTGACCCGGGGAGGCAGCGTGGCCTACGACGCCCTGCTGCAGTCCCGGGAGGCGGGCGGTACCTGGGTGCTGGCGTTCGCGATGCCCCGGCACGCCCAGGAGACCCTGACCGCGGTACGGGTCGCGCGCACGGCGGGCCTGAAGGTCGCCCTGATCACGGACCTGGGCCTCGGGCCGCTGGCCGACGAGGCGGACGTCGTCTTCGCCACCGGTACGGGCTCGCGGCTGGTGTTCGACTCGTACGCGGCCCCGGGGCTGATGGCCGCGGCGCTGCTCCAGGCCATGACCGACGCCGACCCGGAGCGGACCCAGGCGCGCCTGGAGGAGTACGAGCAGGTCGCCGACCAACATCAATTCTTCCTCAAGGACTGACGGTCCGGCCGCCTCACATGACGGGATGTTTCCACCCGAACCACGCATGAATTTTTTCATGTCCTTGCGTACCCATCGGTATATATAAATACTGCTCGCGGATCGCGCTCCCGTTCTCCGGGACGCGCCGCATGGACGACCGAGGCAGTCCGCTCCTACCCACGGGCCCCGGGCGTCCGTACGGGTCCCGCTGCGCGGGCGTCCGCGGCGGCGGCTCCGGCCCTCCCCTAGACCGGAGCCGCCCCCAAACTGCCGCAGCATCCTGAGCCGACGTGACCCGGAAGCGAAGATCATGGCCTTGATGACGACCTACTCGCCGACCAGCTCCGACTGGCCGTGCCAGGTCAAAGCACCCGGCAGCTACGACTGGGAGCGCTCGGCCGCCAGGTGGCTGCGCGAACTGGTGCCCGCTCGGTACGCCAGCTACCCGTCCCTGCTCCGCCACCCCGTGCTGCTCGCCCGCCATGCGCAGATCCAGGTGCAGCAGGAGGTGCGGGTGGCCCGCACCGCACTCCAGACGGCCCGCGCGGAGCTTCCCGCGCTCGGTCTGCCCGAGTCGGTCATCGAGACCACGATCAGGATGTACGCGGCCGAGGTCATGCAGCTCCAGCACATCGCCCGCAGCGTGCGGGCGGTCAGCCAGGCCCTGGTGGACAACGGCACCTCCCGCGGCCACTGACCGCCGGGGCACGACGGCCGGCGCGACCGTGCGCGAGCGTGTGAGTCCGGCCCCGCAGGGGCACTGTCCGCCGTGAACCCGGGCATCCGTAGGGGTGGACGACTCCTACGGATACCCGGAGCTGCGGATGGACTCCACGACCTGGACCGTGCTCGTAGTGGCCGCGGTGCTCGCCGCGGCCGTGCTCGGCCTGGCGCTGGCGCTGCTGCTGCGCCTGGTGCGCACGCGCCGCGACCTGCGCCGGGCCGGACTGCCCACCGGGCCTCGCTGGGTCTTCTGGGGCGCGGTCCTCTATCTGGTGCTGCCCACCGACCTGCTGCCCGATCCCGTCTACCTGGACGACATCGGCGTACTGCTGCTCGCCCTGCGCTCGATGCGCTCGGCCCTGCCGGCAGGGGAACCCGGGCCGGGTGCCGGGGCGTTGTCCGACTGACGGGCCGGGGGCCGCGAGGCCGCGGCGCGTGGCCCGGGGAGGCCGGGCAGGTCTGAGGGACGGGGGCGTCGGATGACGGCGGATTTCGCGTGCAGGGCGGGGGCCGTGCTGACGGCGGGCGGCACGGGAGGCATCGGGGCGGCGGTGGTCAGGACCCTGGCCGAGCGTGGCTGCGACGTCGCGTTCACCTACCGCGCGAACGAGGAGGCGGCCCGGTCGCTCGCCGCCGAGGTGCGCGGGGCGGGGCGGCGCTGCCTCGCCCTCCGGCTCGACCTGGCCGACGAGAGGGCCGCGGCGAAGGCGGTGGACGACACGGGCGAGGCGTTCGGGGCCATCCACACCCTCGTCCACGCGTCGGGCCCGCACGTGCCGATGACGCATCTGAGCCAGGTCTCCCCCGGTCGGTACCGGGCGCAACTGGAGGCGGACGCCGTGGCGTTCTTCAACCTGGTGCATCCCGCGCTGCCCTGGCTGCGGGAGAGCCGGGGCAGCGTCGTCGCCGTCACCACGGTCGCCACCCGCCGCTTCCCGGTGCGGGACGGGCTGTCGTCGGGCACGAAGGGCGCGGTCGAGGCGGTGGCCCGGGCGCTGGCCGCCGAGGAGGGCCGCTACGGGGTGCGGGTGAACTGTGTGGCCCCCGGCATGCTGTCGGACGGCATGGCGAGCCGGCTGATCGCCGACGGTGACCTGGACGAGAGGGCCCTGGAGGCGGCCCGCCGGAACATTCCGCTGGGGCGCTTCGGCCGCGCTCAGGACGTGGCGGAGGCCGTCGCGTTCCTCGCCTCGGACCGGGCGGGGTTCATCACGGGCCAGGCGCTCGGGGTGGACGGCGGGTACAGCGTGTGAGCGGATGCCGCCCGCACCGCGGCGGGCGGGCGGCATCGTGCGGGCCTCAGCCGGACGCGTCGCCCCGGTCGCCCCGGTCGTCCCCGTCGCCGCCTCCCTCCCGGCCGCCGGGACGCCGGTGCGGCGGCTGGTCCGGCGCGGGGAGGGCCGCAAGTCGCGGGATGTCGAGCGTGCGGGGCTTGTCGACGTCGAGCGTGACCGCCTCCCCGTGGTGGTGGACGGTGAGCGGCTCACCGCCGAGCAGGGTGTAGGTGGCCGCGCCTCGGCCGATCTCCACCCGCAGCCCGCGGCCCCCGAGTTCCAGGCGGAAGGCGAGCCGGCTGAACCTGTCCGGCAGGCGCGGCGCGAAGGCGATCCGCTCGCCGTGGTGGCGCAGTCCGCCGAAACCCGCCACGAGCGCCATCCAGGTGCCGGCCAGCGACGCGATGTGCAGCCCGTCCCTCGTGTTGTGCTCCAGGTCCTCCAGGTCCATCAGCGCGGCCTCGCGCAGATACTCGTAGGCGAGCGGCAGATGGCCCGTCTCCGCCGCCATGACCGCCTGGCAGCACGCCGACAGGGAGGAGTCCCGCACGGTGAGGGGCTCGTAGTAGGCGAAGTTGCGCGCCTTGTGCTCGGCGTCGAAGAAGGGGCCGCAGGTGTACATGGCCAGCACCAGGTCCGCCTGCTTGACCACCTGCTTGCGGTACAGGTCGAAGTAGGGGAAGTGCAGCAGGAGCGGGTACTGGTCGGGCCGGGTCCCGTCGAAGTCCCAGCGCTGGTAGCGGGTGAACCCCGCGTGCTGCTCGTGGACGCCCAGGGTGTCGTTGTACGGGACGTGCATCGCCTCGGCGGCGTCCCGCCAGGCGGCGCTCTCCTCCTCGTCGGCGCCCAGTTGCGCCGCCCGGCGCGGATGGCGCTCCACCGCGTCGGCGGCGGCCAGCAGGTTCGCCCGCGCCATCAGGTTGGTGTAGGTGTTGTCGTCGGCCACCGCGCTGTACTCGTCCGGGCCGGTCACCCCGTCGAGGTGGAACGCGCCGTGGTGGTCGTGGTGGCCGAGCGAGCGCCACAACCGGGCGGTCTCCACCAGCAGTTCCACCCCGGTGTCGCGTTCGAAGGCCGTGTCGCCGGTGACCGCCGTGTAGCGCACGACGGCGTCCGCGATGCCCGCGTTCACATGGAAGGCGGCGGTGCCGGCCGGCCAGTAGGCGGAGCCCTCCGAACCCTCGATGGTCCGCCAGGGGAAGGCCGCTCCGCGCAGCCCGAGTTGGACGGCGCGCTCGCGGGCGGCCGGGAGCGTGCTCTGCCGCCAGCGCAGTGCCTCGGCGACCGCGTCGGGCGAGGTGTAGGTGAGCAGCGGCAGCACGAACATCTCGGAGTCCCAGAAGGCGTGGCCGTCGTACCCGGAGCCGGTCAGCCCCTTGGCGGGGATGGCGCGCCGCTCCGCGCGGGCTCCGGCCTGCAGGACGTGGAAGAGGGCGAACCGCACGGCCTGCTGGATCTGCTCGTCGCCGTCCACCTCGACGTCGGAGCGGGCCCAGAAGTCGTCCAGGAAGGCGCGCTGCGCCTCGACCAGGCCGGTGAAGCCCTCGCGGGTGGCGGCGGCCAGCGCGGCGTCGACCTGGTCGCTGACGGCGGGCAGCGACCGGGTGCCGGACCAGCCGTGGGCCACGAACTTCTCCACACGCAGTCGCTCACCCGGCTGGAGCGCGCTGGCGACGGTGAGGCGGGCCAGGTCGCCGCTCGCCTCGCTCTCGGTGGTGGTGGGCTCGGGGCCGCTGACGGTGTGATCGGCCGCCGCGCCGACCCTCAGACCGCTGCGGCGGGTGCGGTGCACGAGCCGCAGCCGGGCGTCCTTGGCGAAGTGCTCCTCCGACTCCAGCGGTGACTGGAGCACGGCGGCGGCGCGTGGGTCCCCGTCGTGCCCGGGCAGTTGCTCGTTCGCCACGAGTTCGGACTGCACGACGATCCGCACCGGTGCGTCGACGGCCTCCACCTCGAAGGCGACGGCGGCGATGGCGCGCTGGGTGAAGGAGACCAGCCGGGTGGAGCGCACCCGGACCGTGGCTCCGGCCGGCGAGGTCCACTCGCAGGTCCGGGTGAGCAGGCCGGTGCGCAGGTCGAGTTCGCGCTCGTGCGCGCGCAGCCGGCCGTAGCGCAGGTCGAAGGGCTCGTCGTCCACGAGCAGGCGGATGATCTTGCCGTTGGTGATGTCGATGACGGTCTGGCCGGACTCCGGATAGCCGTAGCCCGCCTCGGCGTAGGGCAGCGGATGCACCTCGTGGACACCGTTGAGGTAGGAGCCCGGCAGTCCGTGCGGTTCCCCCTCGTCCAGGTTGCCGCGCCAGCCGACGTGCCCGTTGGACAGCGCGAACACGGACTCGCTCTGGGGAAGGACGTCGGGGTGGAAGCCGCGCTCGCGCAGCGTCCAGGGCTCGACGGCGTAGGAGGTGTGGGTGATCACGGGCGCTCCCCCGTCCCCGTCAGCTCCTCCAGGTCGCGTACGACGGTGTCGGCGCCGTGGGCGCGCAGCGCGTCCGCCTGGCCCACGCGGTCCACGCCGACGACGTACCCGAAGTGGCCCGAGCGCCCGGCGTCCATGCCGGCGAGGGCGTCCTCGAAGACGGCGGCGTCCTCGGGGCGGACGCCCAGGTCGTGGGCGGCGGCCAGGAAGGTGTCGGGGCGCGGTTTGCCCGGCAGTCGCCGCTCGGCGGCCACCACCCCGTCGACGCGGACGTCGAAGAGGTGCTCCGCGCCGATCGAGCGCAGGACGTCGCGGCAGTTGGCGCTGGAGGAGACGACGGCCGTGCGCAGCCCGGCGGAGCGAGCGGCCTCGACGAAGCGGATGGTGCCGTCGTACGCCTGGACGCCCTGGGTGCGGATCAGTTCGAGGAGAAGGTCGTTCTTGCGGTTGCCGAGGCCGTGGACGGTCTGCCGGTCGGGCGGGTCGTCGGGGGTGCCCTCGGGCAGCTCGATGCCGCGGGAGGCGAGGAAGGCGCGCACGCCGTCCGCGCGGGGCCGCCCGTCCACCTGCTCGTCGTAGTCGGCGTCGTCGAAGGGCCGGAAGCCGTCCCCGTCCCGTTGGCGCAGGAAGTCGTCGAAGACGCGTTTCCACGCGGCCGCGTGGACGACGGCGGTCTTGGTGATGACCCCGTCGAGGTCGAAGAGGCAGGCTTGGATACCGTCCGGAAGACCGAGCTTCGTCATGGAAGCCACCTTCCCCCGAAGGGTGATCAACAGAGGGTGGCGCGTGTCACAGTCCCGCCCGTACAGGGCGGCGTGCGCGGGGCCGGTGCTCAGGAGCGGCTGCCGCGTCTGCCCCGGTGCCGGCGGCCGAGGGCGTGCAGGTGCTCCAGCGCGGACACCACCACGGTGCGGCCGTACCAGTCGAGCCAGGCGCCCGCCTCGCCGCCGATGAGGTCCAGTGCCGCGACCTGGGCCGGCGTCAGGCCGTCGATGGTGCGGTCCAGATGGGCCGAGACCATGCCCACGCACCTCCCCGACGCGCTGGTCAGCGGCGCGCTGTGGCAGGCGAGGCTGCCCTCGCGCAGGATCACCCGGCGCGCGGGCTCGCTGAACACCGGATCGGTCGCGACGTCGCGCACGGTGACCTGGGTGACCTCGCGCGCGGCCCGCGCGCAGGAGGTGCCCTCGATCCCGACATGGCCGAAGAAGTCCACGAACTCGGCGCTCAGCCCGGTGTGCTTCTCGATGCGCAGACCGCCCTCGGCGCGGTCGGCGGTCTGCACGTTGCCCATGTCCGCGTCGACCACCACGAGGGTCCGGCTCAGCACGGCGCCCAGGACCGCGCCCCGGTCGCCGCTGCGGGCCCTGCCCTCGCGGTCGAAGGTGAGCCGGGGCTCGGAGCTGCGCGCCTGCCGGGGGAACCACAGGGGTGCGCCCGGGTCCGGGCGCGGGGTGAGGGTCACGGCGCCCGCCAGGGTCCGCAGCTTGACGTTGGAATGCTGCGAGGCGCGCTGGAGCAGCGAGAACGCGCTCTCGGAGTCGGGCAGCGCATAGCGCTCCCGCAGGATCCCCTGGGCCTCGGAGATGAGCGGATGCGCGCGCAACCGGGCCCGAAGGTGCCGGACCTCGGCGCCCAGCCGGTCGATCTCCGCGCTCTCCCCGCGGGCGAACTCCCCATGTCCGAACGGTCGCGACTCGCTCATACGAGGCCCTGGCCCCTTTCCCTGCCCTTGTCCGTGCCCTGGTCGGGGGCGCTCGTGCGCGGGCGGCACTTCGTGACCGGCTTCCCCCGATCGCGCCGGGTACGCGTGACCCGCTCTCGCGCGAGGGGCGAGGCCTCTGCTGCAATGGGGGATGACCTTCGACGACCTCCTGGAGCGGGCCGCGTCCCTCGCGCACCCCGGCGGGCGCGTGCTGCTGGGTGTCACCGGCGCCCCCGGGGCGGGCAAGACGACCCTCGCCGAGCGGCTGGTGCGCGAGCTGAACGGCGACGGGCCGCCGTGGGCGGCGCGGGTGCCGATGGACGGGTTCCACCTGGCCGACGCCGAGCTGGACCGGCTGGGCCGCCGTGACCGCAAGGGCGCTCCCGACACGTTCGACGCGGCGGGCTATGCGGTGCTGCTGCGGCGGCTGCGCGAGGAGGAGCACGCCGAGACCGTGTACGCGCCGGGGTTCGAACGGGTCCTGGAGCAGCCGCTCGCGGGAGCCGTCCCCGTCGCCCCGGAGGTGAGGCTGATCGTGACGGAGGGCAACTACCTGCTGCTGGGCACGGGTGCCTGGGCCCGGGTGCGCGAGTGCCTGGACGAGGTGTGGTTCTGCGAGCTGGACGAGGAGGAGCGGGTACGCCGACTGGTCGCCCGGCACGAGGAGTTCGGCAAGCCGCACGACGAGGCGGTGGCGTGGGTGCGGGGCACGGACCAGCACAACGCGGACCTGGTGGCGGGGACCCGCGATCGCGCGGACCTGGTGGTGCCGGCGTCGGCGCTCGTGACCCGCGCGCCCGACCGCACGCGCCGGGCACCGTTCGCCGCGCGGTGACGGGCGTGCCGCGCCAGGGGAGTGCGCGGCACGCCCGTACCGCTGGGCGGACACGGGGCGTACGGCTCCGGTGCTGCGGCACCAGGTGAGCGGCCGCCGTACGCGGGGGCCCGTGTGCGCGGTCTGCGGCTGTCCCCGGTCACTGGTACGCGGCGCCGCGTCCCCTTGTTCACCGGACGGAGCAACCAGTGGGCGGTCCGGGCGCGCGAAAGGGCGCGCGACACCCGACGCTCATACCCCCTAGGGGTACAGTGGCGGCGGACGGACCGTCAGGGCGAAGGGCATCCTCATGTGGCACGAGATCGTGCGCGCGCTGTCCATCACCGGCTCGATGACCTGGGAGATCACGTGGGCGCTGATCCTGGGGTTCACCCTGTCCGCGGTGGTGCAGGCGGTGGTGCGCCGGTCGACGGTCGTCAGGCTGCTGGGGGACGCCCGGCCCCGCACGCTCGCCCTGGCCGCGGGTCTGGGCGCGGCCTCGTCCTCGTGCTCGTACGCCGCGGTCGCCCTCGCACGGTCGCTGTTCCGCAAGGGCGCCGACTTCACCGCGGCGATGGCCTTCGAGATCGCCTCGACCAATCTCGTGGTCGAACTGGGCGTGATCCTGGCCCTGCTGATGGGCTGGCAGTTCACCGTGGCGGAGTTCGTGGGCGGCCCCTTGATGATCGTGGTGCTCGCGGTGCTCTTCCGCCTGCTGCTGCGGGAGCGGCTGCTGCGGTCGGCCCGGGCGCAGGCCGAGCGGGGGCTGGCGGGCTCGATGGAGGGGCATGCCGCGATGGACATGTCGGTGGGCGGCGCGGGCGGCCTGTGGCGCCGGCTGATGTCCCGTGAGGGTCTGACGTCCGTGGCGCACATCTTCGTCATGGAGTGGGCGGCGATCCTGCGCGACCTCGTGGTGGGCCTGCTGATCGCGGGCGCCATCGCCGCCTGGGTGCCGGACGGGTTCTGGCGCACGTTCTTCCTGACCGGCCATCCCGCGGCGGCCAAGGCGATCGGCCCGCTCGTGGGGCCGCTGGTGGCGATCGCCTCGTTCGTCTGCTCGATCGGCAACGTGCCGCTCGCGGTGGTGCTGTGGAAGGGCGGCATCAGCTTCGGCGGGGTGATCGCCTTCATCTTCGCCGACCTGCTGATCCTGCCGATCCTGAACATCTACCGGAAGTACTACGGGGCGCGCATGGCGGTGTTCGTCCTCGTCACCTTCTACGGCGCCATGGTGGTGGCGGGCTACACCGTGGAGTTCCTCTTCGGGGGGCTCGGCCTGATCCCGGACCAGGCGGACGCGAGGATTCCCGAGGAGGGGGTCCGCTGGGACTACACGACCTGGCTGAACATCGCGTTCCTGCTGCTCGCCGCGGGCCTGGTCGTGCGGTTCCTGCGCACCGGCGGCCGGGCCATGCTGGGGATGATGGGCGGTGGCCCCGAACCCGGCGGGCACCACTGAGCCGGACTCCCCTCGGCGGCCGTCCCGCCTTCCCCGATGTCGGCGCGAACCCCGATGATGAGGCCATGAGACGACGGGTGCGCACCGACCAGCACTGGGCCTCGCAGCCGGATCCCCTGCTGGCCCTGGCGCGGCAGGATCTGGCGTTCTACGACCGTCAGGGCGCCCGCGCCCGACGGGAGCACTACGCCACGGAGATCGGGGCGCTGCTCGCCACGTCCTGCACGGTCGTGGCCGCCGGACTGCACGCGCCCGCCTGGCTGACGGCCCTCGTCGCCGGGAGCGCCGTCTTCTTCACCGGTCTGCGCCAGCTCCTGAACCCCGCCCCGCGCTGGGTGCTGGCGTCGCGGTCCCGCGAGACCCTGCGCCGCTCCGTGGACCGCTATCTGCTGCTGCCCGCCGCCGAACGCGACGACGCGGCACGGGCGGCGCTGCGGGCGGCGGTCGAGGAGGTCGGCGCCGAGGAGCTGAGGGAGTGGTCCGACCGGCAGCGGCAGGGGTCGGCGCCGCCGGCTCCGGGCGCGGGGGCCTGAGCGGGACGGCCCGGTGTCACGGCGTCACGGCGTCACACGGATCCCCACGGTGCCCTGTTCGCCCCGGCGCAGCCGGCTGCCGAGGAGGGTGAGGCGGCCGAGGATCCCGTACTTGCGGGCGATCAGCCGCCGGTAGCGGGCGGTGGTGGCCGGGTCGCAGATCTCGGCGGTGGCGGGCACCTGCTCGCCGGTCGGGTTGCCGCGCAGATCGCAGGGGCCGACCAGCACGTCGGACCGGGCCCTGATGCGCTTGACCTTCCAGGAGTCCGCGGCGGTCCACACTCCGAGGGCGTCTCCGTCGCGCACGACCCAGACCGGGGTGGCCACCGTGGTGCCGTTCTTGCGGTAGCTGGTGACCAGCAGGTACTTGCCCGTCGCGAGTCGGTCGAGGGTGGCAGCGTCCATGGGGGAAGTGTAGGCACCCGACGCGTCGTTCGTCCGCCATGGGGAAAGGCGCCGGTGCGGACGGCATGTCCGCACCGGCGCCCTCCCCCGCGCGCGTGGGCGTCAGGACAGCTGGCCGTCGTAGTCGGGCAGCTTGAAGGTGCGCTCGGCGTGGCCGCCCACCAGGTCGGTGTCGTTGTTGCCGACGTTCGCGATGATCGTGTAGCCGTGCGACTCGATCTCCGCGCGCTTGCCCGTCTTGTAGGTGCTGACCTCGTCGAACAGATCCGGGAGGTCGCGCACGTACAGGCCGTCGACCGGGTAGCCCACGGTCTTGAGGTTCCACTTGCTCTCGGCCGCGATGATGCCCGGGCGCGCGGTGACGAAGAAGACGGACACCCCGCGGGACTTCGCGTACTGCGCCAGCGCGAGCGAGGGCTTCACCGCCGGGGTGGGCAGCGCGTACCAGGGGTGGAAGTTCGTCTCCAGCGTGGTGTTGTCGATGTCGAAGACGATCGCGAGCTTCTGTCCGGCGGCGTTCGCGGTGCGCTGCTGGACATACGGCATCGCCTGGTCGACGACCGTCTTCACGTCGTTCTGCCAGGTGGCGTAGTCGACGCCGGAGGCCTGGGCCGCCGCCACGCTCGCCGTGGTCGGGGCGGGAGCCGCGGAAGCGGTACCCGCCGCGGTCACCGTGCCGCCGATGCCCAGCGCCACCACCGCCGAGATCGCGCCGATCCGGCGCCCAACTCCCCGTCGTGTCATGCCCGTCCTCATCTCTACGCGAAATCACAGCACGGCGGCGACGGTCCGAGCCCGTCGCCGCACCGGTCATGTTCACGCCCAAGGATGACCGAAAGGCCACAGAAAAGTTACTCCCAGGTAGACAGTTACTCGCGAGTAAGTTCCTGACCGCTCCCCGGTGAACGCCCCGGGCCGGGCGCACGTATGGAACGAGGGCTCTCGAACACCGGGGCGCCCCGCGGCGGTGACGCCGCGCTGTTCGGGTTCGGGAGCCATCGATGAGGCATGCACGACGACGGATCGTCCGGCGGGGAGCACGTGTCGCCGCCCTCGGCGGAGTGCTCCTGGGCGGCCTGATGGTCACCCAGGCCCTGGCGAGCGAACCGTCCGACGCCCAGGCCCCTCGCACCACGTCCGCTCAGGCCGCCCCGGACACCGGCGGCGCGCTGGTCGCGCGGCTCGGCACCGCGCACACCGCGGGCAGCTGGATCGGCTCCGACGGCAGGCCGGTCGTCGCGGTCACCGACCGGGCCACGGCGGACCGGGTGACGGCCGCGGGCGCCCGGGCGCAGATGGTGGGCCACAGCATGGACCAGCTCAAAACGGCGACGCGGGAGCTGAGTTCCGCGCCCAGGGTGCCCGGCACCGCGTGGGCCCTGGACTACCGGACCAACCGGGTCGAGGTGGAGGCCGACAGCACCGTCTCCGCCTCCGACTGGTCCCGGATGACGCGACTGGCCCACGGCATCGGCGACTTCGTGCGGATGCGGCGCACCGAGGGCCGGTTCACGACCCGGGTCAACGGCGCCGAACCGGTCTTCTCGACCAGCGGCCGCTGCTCGGCCGGGTTCAACGTGACGCGCGGGCGGACCGCGTTCGTCCTGACCGCCGGGCACTGCGGGCCCGGCGGCACGACCTGGTTCGCGGACAACACGGGGGGCAACCAGCTGGGGCAGACGGTGACGTCCGAGTTCCCCGGCACCGGGGACTTCTCCCTCATCCAGTACGCGGACGGGCAGCCGGCACCCGGGGGCAACGTGATCGCCATCGGCGGCGGGCGCGGAGTGCGGATCACGGCGTCCGGCGATCCGGTCGTCGGGCAGAAGGTCTTTCGCAGCGGCAGCACGAGCGGCCTGCACGACGGCGAGGTGACCGCGCTGGACGCGACGGTGAACTACCCCGAGGGCGCGGTGACCGGTCTGATCCAGACCACGGTCTGCGCCGAACCGGGCGACAGCGGCGGCCCGTTGTTCTCCGAGGGCATCGCGCTCGGGGTGACGTCGGGGGGCAGCGGGGACTGCCGTTCGGGCGGCACGACGTTCTTCCAGCCGGTCACGGCGGCGATGTCCGCGCTCGGGGTGCAGCTCGCGGGGCAGTCGCCGTCCCCGTCCGGCGCGGCGGGGCGGTCGGCCGCCTCGCCGGGCCCGGACACCTCCGCCTCGAAGGGCGCCGGCGTGGCGCCGGGATCGTCGGTGCCGGGGGCAGCGGCGCCGGGCGCCGTGCAGGCGGTCGGCACCACGGCCGGGGCCGGCGACCTGGTGTCGCGGATCACGGATCCGCGCAACGTCGGCCCGGGTCTGCTGGTGATCGCGGGAAGCCTGGCCGCCCTGGCCGCCACCCGCTGGATCCGCACGGAGCAGGATCGCAACGCCTACCGTCGGGCCTACTCGGGCACCTGGGGGTGAGTCGTGGGGTCCGGAGCCGGAGCCCGGTCGTCGTCGGTGCGTGGAGCCGGCCGCCGCCGGGCGAGGGGCCCGCGAGTCATGGCCGGGCGGGGCGGTCAGGCCACCTGCGTCGGGTCGGGGGAAGCCGCCGCCCATTCCAGCACGAGCCGCTGGTACTCCCGCCGCTCCTCCATGCTCAGCGTCCCGCCGCTCCGGAACCACAGGGCCCGGATCTCCTCGTTCACCTGTTCCGCGGAGCGTTCCGCAGTGGTTTCAGGAGTGGTGGACATGTCGTGAAGCATACGGGGCCCAGCGTGAAGGCACTGTGAGCAAACTGGCAGCTTCCGGCATTACGGACGTGAAGCTGATCACTTCTCGTCGCCGTTCGGGCACGGCATGGTCCGGCCGCCGTCGACGGCCGGACCACATCGGCCTCACGTGCCGGGCTTGCGGCCGTAGACGAAGACGTCGTCGCCGGTCCTCAGCAGCGACCAGTACTTCTTGGCGTCGGTCGTGGTCATGTTGACGCAGCCGTGCGATCCCGGCGGGTTCCACATGCTCAGGCCCACGGAGTGGAAGGCCTGCCCGCCGTCGAAGAACTGGCTGTAGGGCATGGCCACGTTGTACAGGTTCGAGACGTGGTGCAGATGGCGCCAGTAGATCTTCTTCAGGCCGGTGCGGGTCTCGTAGCCGTCACGACCGGTGCGCACCGGGACGGGGCCGTAGACCAGACGGCTGCCGTCCTGGATCCAGCTGAGCTGGAGCGTGAGGTTCACACATGCGATGCGCCCCTTGTTGGTGGGGCACTTGTGGTCCTTGTTCGGGTTCTTGCCGACGGCCTTCTGCTTGTTCATCAGGTCCATCACGCCCCAGGTGACCGAACCCGCGTAGCCGATCGCCGGGCTGATGCCGTGCTTGTTCTGGAAGGCCTGGATCGCCCTGCAGTCGGCGCTGGACTGCCTTCCGTCGACCGGGCGGCCGAGGAACTTCTCGACCTGTTTCTGGTGCGGACCGGTCTGCGTGCTGCAACCGGCCGCGCTCGCCGGCGCGGTGCCGAGCGCGAGTGTGAGCGGGGCCACCATCGCGGTGATCCCCAGTGCGACGGCTCCCCGTCGTCGTATGTCGCCCATGGCGGGCCCTTCGTCCTCGGTGCGCCGAGCGGCGCTGTCCCTGCGTTCCCCGTTTCCAGCCATGTAGACCGGTCGGGGACCGCGCGGGTTGCACGAGAAAGTGGTCCGCGACGAAAAAGTGACATTCGGCCCGAGCGTGCCGGGCCGGGCCGGGCCCCTCAGCGCTCCAGAAGCGCGAAGAGCTCCTCCCACCGGGAGGTGACGACCTCCGGGGCGAATCGCCGCACGTTGCGGCGGGCCGCGTCGCCCATGGTGTCGCGCAGGGTCTCGTCCGACATCAACCGCACCAGGTGGCGGGCGAGTTCGCCGGTGTTGCCGTGCCGGGCGAGCAGCCCGTCCTCGCCGTCCCTGATGATCTCGCGTACGCCCGGGGAGCAGTCGAACGCGGCGCAGGGCACACCGCAGGCCATGGCCTCCAGCAGGACCAGCGGGAAGCCCTCGCCGCGGGAGGACTGCACCAGAACGGACGACCGTGCCAGCGCCCCGGTCACGTCCGCGGTCTGTCCCGCCCACTCCACCGAGCCGTCCAGGCCCAGCTCGGTGCACCGGCCGCGCAGCGTGTCCTCGTACTCCCCCGCGCCGTGGACGCGCAGGATCCAGCCGGGCTGGCGGGGCGCCGCCTCGGCCCAGACGTCGAGCAGCAGGTCCACGCCCTTGGCGTGGCTGAGCCGTCCGATGCTGGTGACCACCTTCTCGGTGCGCGGGGAGGCGGTGGCGGGCATCACGGGGAGCGGGTTCGGCATGAACCCGACGTTGTTGAGGCCCTCCCCCACCCACCGGTCGGCGTCCTCCTGGGTGAGGACCAGCAGCCGGTCGACGTCCTCGTAGTACGTGCGCACGCGGGCGAAGCGCGAGGAGCGGCGGGAGGCCTCGAAGGACTCGTGGCTCATGCCGATGACCGGGTGCCCCGCGGTGTCCGCGAGCGCCACCCACTCCATCGCCCACACCTGGGTCACGATGATCACGGCACCGGGCCGGGCCGAGCGGAACACCGAGGACAGCCGCCCCGCCGCCGCCCGCATCTCCTCCCGCTGCCGCCGCAGGGCCGGGTCGAGGCGGCCGAGCGGGGCGCGGGCTCTGCGGCGGCCGGGAGGCCGGCGCGCGTAGAGGGTCAGCGTCTCGACGCCCGTCTCCTCGTCGAGGTCCATCGGCACCTCGGGCGGCGAGATCCCGACGATCCGGACCCGGTGGCCGCGCCCAGTGAACAGCTGGGCCATCTGGGCCTGCCAGCGGCCCACCCCGCCCAGCTCGTTGACCTCGTTGGCGACGAAGATGATCTCACGCTGTGTCATCGGGTCTCTCCCGCGGGGCCGAAGAAGCGGTCGACGACACGAGCCGCCGCGTCGCCCCGGTCGTACTCGCCGTACCTGTCCACGAACTCCTTGAGCCGCGCCTCGTACTGGTTGCCGACGGCCGCGAGGTCGGCGAGCACGGCGAACAGCTCGTCCTCGGTGCGCACCACGGGGCCCGGGGCCTCCTGGAGGAGGTCGAAGTAGGTGCCGCGGATGTCCTGCGCGTACTCCTCCCAGTCGTGGGCGTAGAACACGAGCGGCCGGCGCAGCAGCGCGTAGTCGAACATCACCGAGGAGTAGTCGGTGACGAGGGCGTCCGCGAGCAGGAGGAGCGGGGTGATGTCCGGTTCCCCGGTGGCGTCGACCACGCGGCCCTGGACCGACGGCGGGAGCGAAACCTGGTTCAGGTAGTGGGTGCGCACGACGAGGGTGCAGCGGTCCCCGAAGCGGTCGGCGAACCGCTCCACGTCGAAGGGGAACTCGAAGGCGCGTACGCCGCCGTCCTCGCGGGTGCGGAAGGTGGGCGCATACAGCAGGACGCGCCGGTCGGGGGCGATGCCGAGGCGTTCGGCGAGCGCGCGCGCCGCCGGGTCGGGCGCGCGGGGGTCGCGGGCCGCGCGGACGAGGGCGTCGTTGCGGGGGTAGCCCGTGCGCAGCAGCTTCCGCTCCGGGATGCGGTAGGCCCGGGCGAGGGTGCGCACGTCGTGCTCGCTGCGGACCAGGAAGTGGTCGAACCGGTCCAGCGCCTCCTGGTAGGCGCTCTGCTCCTGTTCGGACATGACCCGGCAGCCGGGCTCGTCGAATCCCATCTTCTTCAGCGCCGAACCGTGCCAGGTCTGGATGTAGGTGGTCTCCGGGCGTTTGGCCAGCCGCAGCGGGAAGCCCTGGTTGTCGATCCAGAACTCCGCCTGGGCCAGCGCCCTGAGGTAGCGCCAGGACCAGCGGCGCACGAGTTCGGCCTCCTCGGGGAAGCCCTCGGGCCGCTGTCCGGCGTAGGACCAGATGGCGGTGATCGGCACCGCGCGGCGGCGCAGTTCCTCGTGGATGGCGCGCGGGCTGTCGCTGTACTGCCGGCCGAGGTGGCTCTCGAAGACGACGGTGCCCCTGCGCACCGGGAGCAGCCGGGCCATGCGCCCGTAGACCTGCACCTTGCGCGCTCCGGAGGTCAGGTCCCTGCGCAGTGCGCGTGCGGTGCGGTAGGCGCCCTTGAGGGTTCGGGCCGCGGGACCGTGCAGATGCCGGTCCACGACGGCGCGTCCGCGCTGGGCGGCGCTGCCGTCCTGGATGAGCCTGAAGGCGAGGTGTCCCTTGGCGGAGACCTGGGGGGCCAGCCGGTCGGCCACCAGCCGGCTGAGCCGGGGCCGCACCGGCACGGACGGCGCGCCGTCCAGGGCGGCCGGGCCCGCGGTGAGCCGGGACGTGGTGCGCCGGCCGTCGGCGTTCAGGTGCAGGCGGACGTCCCACACCTCGTCCACGACGCCGAGGGGGCGCAGCCGGCGGGACAGCGGGAGGGCGGCCCGCCAGGTGATGGTGTCGCCGTCGTGGCGGACCGTCTGGACGGGGAACCGGAAGGTCCGCAGGCTGCGGCGGCGGGCCCGGAACTCCAGCTCGGCGCTCAGGCGGGCGTCCTCGGGGACCGTGCGCAGCGGATTGACCAGCGCGCCCTGAAGCACCATCACCTCGCCGTGGACGTCGTAGCCGGTGAGCAGGTTGCGCAGGAACATCCGCTCCAGTGGCCTGCCGTGGTAACCGAGACCGGTCACGTCCATGATCTGGCGGGTCCTCGGGTCCTCCAGGTGCTCCGCGCACCAGTAGACGCGGCCCTCGCGCTGCACGAGCGGCATGGAGATCTTGTCCCGGTTGAGCAGGGTGTCGACCGCCGGCATCAGGTTGTCCCAGTCCTCCGTCAGCAGCAGGTGGGCGCAGATCGCGTGCAGCGGGTCCAGCCGGTCGTAGGCGGCCCGGGGGAAGTCCTGGAGGTATCCGCGGGCCAGGTCGGCGAAGCGGTGGCGGAAGCCGTCGTCCAGGAACGGCAGATCGCGCAGGTACAGGACGAGGTCGTGCTTGAGGAACTTGACGTCCTTGTGGAGCTTCAGTTCGCCGAGGGCGCGGCGGTCCAGTACGGCGTCGATCCGGCGGTGGATCTCCAGCCGGTCCGTGAAGTTCTCGATCTCGTGGCGCCGGTTGCTGATCGACTTGTCGGCCGCCTTGTCCGCCACGTGCCAGAAGTACACCGTGTGGGGGATCAGGGTGATCCGGCCGGCCGCGAGATAGGCCTCGGCCGAGAACAGCAGGTCCTCGTAGTGGATGCCGTGCGCGAAGGCGAGCCGGTTCTCCACCAGGAAGTCCCGCCGGTAGCACTTGTTGGTCGACAGGGTGTCGTAGACGAACAGGTCGGGCAGTTCGGCGATGGACTCGACGGTGCGCGTGGAGCGGTACAGCCAGGGGTACCAGGGGACGCGCTTGTCGTGGCGGCTGTCGGTGTGGACGCGGACGCAGAGTCCGCAGACCAGGTCGGCCCGGGTGCGGTCGGCGGCCTCCACGAGGTTGCGGCACGCGTGGGGTTCGAGGGTGTCGTCGCTGTCCAGGAACATCACATAGCGCCCCCGGGCCAGGGCCGTGCCCCGGTTGCGCGGCTCCCCGCAGCCGCCGCTGTTCTCGGCCAGCCGGACGGCCCGGACCCGCCCGGGGTGCTCGGCGGCCAGCCGCCGCGCGACGTCGTAGGAGGCGTCCGTGGAGCAGTCGTCGGCGATGACCACCTCCACGTTGCGCAGCGTCTGGGTGAGCACGGAGCGCACGGCCGTCGTCAGCCGCGCGGCGTCGTTGTAGACGATGACGACGACACTCATGTCCGGGACGCCGTGGCCCTTGTCCGAGTCGCCGACGCTCCTGTCCGGCTCGGTCCCGCCGGGGCCGGGGGTCTCGATCGGCATGGCCACCTCTCGTGTCTCGTCTCGGATCGGGCCGGCCAGGACGGCGGACCGCCGCCGTGTGCGGGGGGCGCGGGGCGTCAGTACACCGGGTAGTCCGGGGTCCACTGGGTCTCCCCGACGGCGCGCCTCAGCTCCTCCTCGGTCGCTCGGGGGGCCACGCCGTCCTCGACGGCGGCGAGCGCGGCGGCCACCGCGATCTCCCGCGCCGCCTCCCGCATGCCGCCGACCGTGGGGAGCAGCGGCGGAGGGCCGGGCAGGTCGGCGGCCTCCTCGGCCGCGCGCCGGGCGACGGCCCGTGCGGCGGCCACCAGCATCCGGTCGGTGACCCGGGTCGCCCCGCAGGCCGTGACGGCCAGACCCATGGCGGGGAAGATGTACACGTTGTTCGCCTGCGCCACCGGCGCCTGCCCTCCACCGTCCAGCTCCAGCGGCGGGAACGGCGAGCCCGTGGCGATCAGCGCCCTGCCCTCGGTCCAGCGGACGAGATCCGCGGGCTCGGCCTCCGAGTGCGAGGTCGGGTTGGACAGCGGGAAGATGACGGGCCGCTCGCAGTCGGAGGCCATCCGGCGCACGATGTCCTCGCTGAACGCGCCGTGCGCGGTCGACAGTCCGATGAGCGCCGTCGGCCGCACCCGGCGCACGACCTCGGCGAGCCCGGTGCCGTCCCAGTCGTCGCTCTCGCCGTCCGCCCGCGCGTACACCCGCTGTTCGTCGGTCAGATCGGAGCGCGAGGCGGCGAGCAGCCCGACGACGTCGACGAACCAGAAGCGCCGGACGGCCTCCTCGGCGGTCAGTCCCTCGTCCACCATGGCGGTGCGGATCATGTCGGCCACGCCGACGGCGGCCGAGCCCGCGCCGAGCACCACCACCCGCTGCTCGGTCAGCGGCACGTCGGAGACCTGGCAGGCCGTGGAGAGCGCGGCGAGCACGACGGCGGCGGTGCCCTGGATGTCGTCGTTGAAGGTGAGCAGCCGGTCCCGGTAGCGGGTGAGGATCGGCCGGGCGTGCGCGGTGGCGAAGTCCTCCCACTGCAGCAGCGTGCCGGGCAGTTCGGTCTCGACCGCCGAGACGAACGCCTCGATCATCTCGTCGTACTGACGGCCGGTGAGCCGGTGCTCCCGGCGGCCCAGATAGCGCGGGTCGGCGAGCAGTTCCTCGTTGTCGGTGCCCACGTCGAGCAGGATCGGCAGGGTGCGGGCCGGGTGGATGCCGCCGATGGCGCTGTAGAGGCTCAGCTTTCCGATGGGGATGCCCATGCCTCCGACGCCCTGGTCGCCGAGGCCGAGGATGCGCTGGCCGTCGGTGACCACGATGACGTCGACGGCGCCGTTGTAGGGGCGGTTGTGCAGGATCTCGGGGAACCGGTCCCGGTCCTCCCAGCTCAGGAACAGTCCGCGGGGCCTGCGGTAGATCTCGCTGAAGCGCTGGCAGGCCTCGCCGACGGTGGGCGTGTAGACGACCGGCAGCATCTCCTCCAGGTGCCCGATGAGCAGGCGGTAGAAGAGCACCTCGTTGGTGTCCTGCAACTGCCTCAGGTAGATGTGCCGGTTGATGGGCTTGCCGTAGTCGAGGAAGGCGTGGCGGGCCCGGGCGGCCTGCTCGTCCAGGGTCTCCACGGCGGGTGGCAGCAGCCCGTCGAGTTCGAGTGCCCTGCGCTCCTTCCGGGTGAAGGCGGTGCCCTTGTTCAGCAGGGGATCGGCGAGGATCGCCGTGCCGCGGGCGGTGGTCTGCGGGGTGAGGTGCGTCATCGCGTGATCCAGTAGGGAGGGGTGGAGCATGTTCTTCCCGTCCGCCCGCCCCCGTACCTTCCACACGCCCGACGGGACCAATGACTTCACCTGATGGTCGGATCATCCGTCATGGGAACCGAGGAGCGGGGCGGGCACGTTCTCCGGACATGGCGATCATTCACCGGACCACGCTGAGTCCCACCAAACTGGAGCTTGTCGCACCCTGGCTGACCACCAGGCCCTGGTACCGGGGCGCGGGCGCCGCGCCCGTGCTGTCCCGGTCCGGCGGGTTCCGGTTGGACGACCCGCGCGGGGAGGTCGGGCTGGAGTTCATGGTCGTCACCGACGAGTCGGGCGAGCGGCCCGTCTCCTACCATGTGCCGCTCACCTACCGCGGGGCCCCGCTGGACGGGGCCGAGGACGCCCTCGTCGGGACCACGGAGCACGGCGTGCTGGGCCGGCGGTGGGTCTACGACGGTGTGCACGACCCGGTGCTGGGCACCGAGTTGCTCGCGCTGCTCCAGGGCCGCGCCGAGCCCCAGGCGCAGAGCCTGACCGACACCCCCGACCCCACGGTGGCCGTCCGCTTCGACGGGGCGGAGGTGGTGACCGGTCCCCTCGCGACGACGGTCGCCGACGACGCGGACGGCACCCGTATGACGATGGCCGTCGGGACGGACGCGGGGGACGCGCGGCTGACCGTCCAGGTGTCCCGGGTCCTGCGGCCCGGGGCTCCCCCGCCCGGCGCCGCGACGGGTCAGGTCACCGCCGGGTGGCGGCACACCGACGGGGAGGAGATCCGCGCGGTCTTCGCCTCCCTGCATGTCACCGCGTCGACCGGAGGATGACGCGGTGACATGACGTGGCGTCCGGGACGGGGGGCGGCGGCGGTCCGTGCGCGGGACCGGGTCAGACGCCGGTGCCCGCCTGGAAGACCGTCAGGCGCACGGAGGAGGCGTTCCCGGAGACGGGCACCACCCCACCCGACCAGGCCACCTTCAGGGAGGCCTTCTCGTCGGGCGGCGTGATGAGGAGCGCCGCGGGCCGGGCCGTGCGGGCGCCGCTGACCTCCGGGTTGGAGAAGGTCAGCCCGGCCCAGGCGCTCTTGCCCGGCGCCAGCGTGATCCTCGTGGCGCCGCCGGAGGTGCGCTGGGGGTCGGGTCCCAGCTGCTTGCCCACGGCGTCCACGAAGGCGGCGCCCGGGAAGCCGGTGACGGTGCAGGTGCGGCCGGAGCGGTTGGTCAGGACGAGGGGGAAGTTCTCCTGCCCGGCGCCGGGGTTGTCGGCGCCGACGGAGGCACGCAGCTCGGACGTGTGGCAGCGGGTGCCGGCACCGGCGCCGCCACCACGGGTGGCGCTCGCCGAGGACCCGGTGCCGGAGCCGCCGGACGTCCTGGTGGCCGAGGAGGCCCCGGTGCCGCTCGTGTCGCCCGCGCCGCTCGTGTCGCCCGCGCCGCCGCCGGCGCTCTTGTGGTCGCCGGAGACCGGCTGCGCCGTGCCCGGCAGCTTCTGCGGGGTGCCCGCGGCCCCCTGGCCGGTGCCGCAGGCGGCGGTGAGCAGCGTCAGGGCGGCGACCGCGCCCAGCGCGCCGGCCGCACGTCGTGCCGTGGGAGAGAGGGTCGTGCCGTCGGGGGCCGGACTGGTCGTACCGCGCCGGAAGGTCACCATGTGCGTTGCTCCTTGCCACTCACCGCCCGCGTCGGGCGCGTTCGGACGGTGCCGTGTGCCCCGTCCTCCTTGTCCGATGCTCGGGCGCGCGGAAAAGTTCGCGCGCGTTCGGGCGAGTCCGCGTCGGCGCCGTCGCGGCCGGGCCGCGCGGCGGGACGGGCGTGCACGTCCGGTCCGCCGGCCATCGTGACCCGGCCGCCGCCGCCCCGCAACAGGACGGCGCCGCGATCGACCTCCTGACCAGGGACTTCTCAGGGGAGGACGGCCCGGGGCACGCCACTGTCGGGGGCGGGAGCCCGCGTCCGGCGTCAGCCGGTGACCCGGAGCGAGTCCAGGATCCGGTCGGTCCGGTCGGTACCGCTGTCCTCGCGCACCTGTACGTACACCTGCGTCTTGTCCGGGCCGTGGGCGGGCCGGAGCGCGGCTTCCGTGAGCCGGCCCCCGCCGTCGCAGTCCCGCCAGGTGCGCAACCGCCCCTGGAGCGTCGTGCCGCGGTAGTCGCGGCCGCTCTCCTCGCGGCAGCCGGTGTGGCTGAGTGCCGCCACCGCCCCGCCGAGGTCTCCGTGCTCGCTCAGCGCGACGAACACGCCGTTCACGGGGGCGCCGAGGTCGGGCCAGCGCGAGAGGTCGCCCGCGACGGCGAGGGCGGGCTCCTGCCCGGCGGGCAGGCCGAGGGTCTTCGGGTTCCAGCCGCCGTCGCGGATCTGGTGGGTCCAGGACGCGGGCACGGCGGCCCGCAGGCGCCCGGTGACGTCCTGGACCCGCACGTCCGCCGCCGGGGGCCGCCGCAGCGCCTGCGTGGTGACCACCGCCGCCGAACCGGCGACCACCAGCGCGGCCAGGGCCAGGACCAGGGGCGTGCGGCGCCGGCGGGGCCGACCGGGTGACGGCGCGTGGGCCCGACCCGCCAGCCGGTCCAGTTCGTCCGCGTAGGCCTCGGCGGTCGGCCAGCGCCTGTCGCGGTCGGGTTCCATGGCCCGCATCAGTGCGCGCCCGACCTCGGCGGGCAGGTCGGGGCGGAGCCGGTCGGGGCTGCGCACCCGGCCCGGTGGGGCGGGGACCGTGCCGGTGAGGAGTTCGTAGCCGAGGGCGCCGAGGCTGTAGACGTCGGCGCGGGCGTCGATGCCGGAGCCGGGTTCGATCTGCTCGGGCGGCGCGTACCCGGCGGAACCCGCGGCCATGGTCAGTCCGGACGCCTGCGCCAGGCTCTTGGCCAGGCCCAGGTCCGCGAGGAGCAACCGGGTGGAGCCGTCGGGCCCGGTCCGCACGAGGACGTTGGTCGGTTTGATGTCGCGGTGCACGATCCCGGCGTCGTGCAGCGCCGCCGCGCCGCGGGCCGCCTCGGCGGTGAGGCGCAGGGCCTCGGCCACCGGGAGCGGGCCGTCGGCCAGCCGGTCGGCGAGGGTGCCGCCGTCGGCGTACTCCATGACGAAGTAGGGCCTGCCGTCGGGTAGTTCCCCGATGTCGTAGACCTGCGCCACCCGGCTGGAGCCGGCCCGGCGCAGCAGCCGCGCCTCGGACAGGAAGCGCTCCCGGACGTCGAGCCGGTCCGCCCAGTTCTCGGCGAGCACCTTGACCGCCACGGGCGCTTCGAGGACGTCGTCGTGGGCGAGCCAGACCACACCGAAGGCTCCGCTGCCCAGACGTCGTTCGAGGCGGTAGCGGTCGATACGCTCCAGGGAGTGCATGGAACCATCATGCCTGGCCGACGAACGGGACCGGGAGGAGCTTGCCTTGGGGGACGCGGCGGACACCGAGGAACTGGCCCGGCGCGCGGCCGCGGGGGACGCGGCGGCTCTGGACGCGTTGCTGACCTGCGTGCGGCCCGATGTCGTGCGGCGCTGCGCACGGTTCCTGCCGTGCCGCGAGGACGCCGAGGAGGCGGCGCAGGACGTGCTGCTCCAGGTGGCGCGGAAGATCACCACGTTCCAGGGCCGCAGCCGGTTCAGCACCTGGCTGTACACGGTGGTCGCCAACTGCGCCCGGCAGAAGTACCGGGAGCTGAGGCGGCGGGCCGCCGAGCAGCCCGCGGCCATCGACGCGAGCCGGTACGTGGACCCGCGCACGACGAGTGTCATCGCCGGGTCGCGCATCGATCTGCTGGAGGCCCTGGAACGCCTGGAGCGCGAGCATCCGCACCTGGTGGCGCCGCTGGTGTACCGGGACATCTGCCAGCTGGACTACGCGGAGGCCGCGGAACGGGTGGGTGTTCCGCTCGGCACCCTGAAGTCCCGTCTGCACGAGGCCCGCAAGCAGGTGCGGCCGTGGTTGTCGGGGTCGGCGTGGGGGTGAGGGGGCGGAGCCGCCAGGTCGGCCGGGCCGGGCGGGGCCCGGGGGGCCTGGGATGCCGCCGGGCGGCGGCCCTCGTCAGTGTCCCCTGGTGATCCAGTCCCCGAGGTGCGGGGCCTCCGCCGCGATCGTCGTCGGCGCCCCGTGCCCGGTACGCACCACCGTGTTGGGCGGCAGCGTGAGCAGCCGGTCGCGGATCGAGTCGATGATCGTCGGGAAGTCCGAGTACGAACGCCCGGTGGCCCCGGGGCCGCCCTGGAACAGGGTGTCCCCCGTGAAGACCGTGCCGAGCCCCGGCGCGTAGAGGCAGACGGCGCCGGGCGCGTGCCCCGGGGTGTGCACCACCGTCAGATCCGTCCCCGCCGTCTCGATGACCTGGCCGTCGGCCAGCCAGCGGTCGGGCAGACGGTCGGGGTGGGTCATCCGCCACAGCGGCAGATCGTCGGGGTGCAGCCAGATCGTCGCCCCGGTCCGGTCGGCGAGCGCGGGGGCCGCGTCGATGTGGTCGTCGTGGGCGTGGGTGCACACGATGGCGCGCAGCCGCCGGTCGCCCACGGCCTCGGCGATGGCGTCGGCGTCATGGGCCGCGTCGATGACGACGGCCTCGTGGTCGTCGCCGACGATCCAGACGTTGTTGTCGACCTCCCAGGTGCCGCCGTCGAGGGAGAAGGTGCCGGAGGTGACGAGATGGTCGATGCGCGCGCTCACGTGCCCACTCTCTCATGCGGGCTCGGCGACCCGGCCGATCGTCCGCGACCGGTCACGGGTGGCGTCGCGGCCGGTGCCACGACGCCACCCGCGTCACGCCGCGTCCGGGCGGGTGCCGGTCAGAGCACGACCACCGAGCGCAGCACGTCGCCCTGGTGCATCCGCTCGAACGCCTTCTCCACCTCGTCCAGCGCGATGGTCTCGGTCACGAACTTGTCGAGCGGCAGGCGCCCTTGGAGGTGCAGGTCGATGAGCAGGGGGAAGTCCCGGGTGGGCAGGCAGTCGCCGTACCAGGAGGACTTCAGGGCTCCACCGCGCCCGAACACGTCCAGCAGCGGAAGGTCCAGCCTCATCTCGGGCGTGGGGACCCCGACGAGGACGACCGTGCCCGCCAGGTCGCGTGCGTAGAAGGCCTGTTCGTAGGTCTCCGGGCGGCCGACCGCCTCGATGACGACATCGGCGCCGAAGCCCTCCGTGAGCTGCCTGATCGCCTCGACCGGGTCGGTGTTCCCGGAGTTGACGGTGTGGGTGGCGCCCAGTTCCTTCGCCGTGCCGAGTTTGCGGTCGTCGACGTCCACCGCGATGATCTTCGACGCGCCCGCCAGCCGTGCCCCGGCGACCGCCGCGCCGCCGACGCCGCCGCAGCCGATGACCGCGACCGAGTCACCGCGGCCGACGCCGCCGGTGTTGATGGCCGCGCCGATGCCCGCCATCACGCCGCAGCCGAGCAGGCCCGCCACGGCCGGGGAGACGGACGGGTCGACCTTGGTGCACTGCCCGGCCGCGACCAGGGTCTTCTCCGCGAAGGCGCCGATGCCGAGGGCCGGGGAGAGTTCCTGACCGGTGGCGGCGAGGGTCATCCTCTGCCGTGCGTTGTGGGTGTCGAAGCAGTACCAGGGCCGGCCGCGCCGGCAGGCACGGCACGTCCCGCACACCGCGCGCCAGTTGAGGATCACGAAGTCCCCGGGGGCCACGTCCTCGACGCCGTCGCCGACCGACTCGACGACGCCGGACGCCTCGTGGCCCAGCAGGAAGGGGAAGTCGTCGTTGATGCCGCCCTGCTTGTAGTGCAGGTCGGTGTGGCACACGCCGCAGGCCAGGATGCGCACCACCGCCTCACCGGGACCCGGATCCGGTACGACGATGGTCTCGACCCGGACCGGCTGGTCCTTGCCGGGGGCGATCACGCCGCGTACTTCCTGAGCCATGGGGATGCTGCCTTCCTTCGGTGGTCCGGGCGTTCACCCCACCCGGGCGCGGGCCACCGCGGCCCGCCTTCCCATGATCCTCGCGCGGTCGGCGCCTCCTGTGCACGTGTTCCGCGCGCATTGCGCATGTCCGGTGCGGGGCGGCGGTCCGCCGGACGTGCGTTTGCCGAGGGTCCCGGGGCGGGAGAGGCTCAAGGGGTCAGGCCCTCGGGCGGCCCGGGACGCGGAGGCGGTCACCATGCGAGGACGCCGGCGGCTGACCTTCCAGGTCGGCTCGCGGCTCTCCTGGAGCTTCTCGGCACGGGCGGGACTCGGCCGCCGGGGCCGGGCCCCCCTCTCCCCAGCCGTGCGCTCGGCGGGCGTGCGGGCGTCCCTCGCCCTGCTGCGGTCCGTGCTGCGTGCGGGGCGGGCCCGCCCGTGCCCGCCGCCGCCCGTGGCCCGAAGGCGCCGCCGTGCACTGCGCCGCTGAGCGCCCACGCCCTGCGCACGGCGGCGGGGTGGTCACCGCATCCAGGCGCTGTACGTCAGCACGTCACCGGACCGGAGACCGAACGCCGGGTCGTCGCGGGTCGCGGTGGTCTCCAACCCGAGCACGGCGCCGGTCGCGGGGTCGAGGATCAGCATGCCCCGGCCGGCGTGGGCCGCGTCGTCGTACACGTACGCCTGTCCGGGACGCCCCAGCCGGTCGGTGACCGCGCCGGCCGGCCGCAGGCCCTTCGCCTGCGCGAGGACCCGCAGCAAGGCGGTGGTCTCCGGTGAGCCGAGCGTCCAGTTGTCGAGCAGCTGGGACACCGCGTCCAGGAGCGCGGGCGTGTCGTCGACGCTCGTAGTGGTGTCGATCTCCTCCAGGTAGGAGCGCAGGGTGGACGCGCTGTGCGGCGGCTGCGCCTGGGGCGGGGCGTCGCTCCAGCTCGGCCCGTACGTCTGCCGGTGCAGGACGTGGCCGTCCCGTACCAGGCGGGGGCCGCCGTCGGCGTCGCTGAGGACGGGCTTGCCCGGCTTGCGCGGGTCGGTCGCCACCACGAGTTCGCTGTGGCTGCCGTCCGCCTCCCAGCGGACGATCCGCTCCTCGGGAAGGGTGATCGGGGGCCGCGATCCGGCGCCGTCGCTCAGCCCGAGCGACCAGGTCTGCACATGGGTCCCCTGGCGCAGCGGCAGTGAGCCGTGCCCCGCGGCCACCCGGGAGGCCAGTCCCGCCAGGGGCAGGGGCCGGGATCCCGACCGGATGCTCAGCGGGGGCGGTGCCGCCGCGGCGGGGGTGCCGGCCGGGCCGGTCAGCGGGAGGACGAGGGCGAGGACGGCACCGGCGGCGGTCGCCGCGAGGACCCAGGTCCTGCGGCGTGCCAGGGGGTGCCGGCGCGTGGGCGCGCGATCGCTGTGCAGCAGCCGGTTCAGGGCACGTTCGGCCTCGTGGCCCAGGGGTCCGTCCTGGTAACGGGGGTCCAGGGCGGGCACGGGGTTGGCGTGGCGCAGGGCCGCGAGGTCCTCGGCCATGAGTGCGGCCTGTTCGTCAGCCATGGTCGTTCTCCTTGAAGGCGGCACGGACGCACGCGGCCGGGCGCGCGAGTGGGCTCGGGGTGTCCCGCCGGGGGGCCGGGATGCCGGGGCTCGGGGCGGGGCCGGTGGGGCCGGTGGGGTGGGCGGCGCCCCCGGGTGCCGGAGCGGCACCCGGGCCACCGGGCCCCGGAGCGGGATCAGCGGCTCCCCCACCGTGCTCCGGAGCCGGAGCGGCACCCCGACCATCGGGCCCCGCGGCCGGGTCAGCGCCCCGATCGTCGGGCCCCGGAAGCGGGCCGGCGCCCCATGGGGCAGGAACCGGATCGGGGTCGGTTCTTCGGCTGTCGGGGCCCGGCGCCTGACCTGTCGTTCCGCCGCCGGAGGCCCGGGCGGGGCCGGTGGAGTGGTTGGGGTGGGGGTGGTCGATCTCGGCTCTCAGGCGTTTTCGGGCGCGGTGCAACCGCATCGCCGCCGCCCGGCTGCCGCAGCCGAGGGCGACGGCGAGCTCGTCGACGCCGAGTTCCTCCCACGCCGTCAGCCGCAGCACCTCCTGGTCGGCCGGGGAGAGCCGGGCCAGCGCCTCGTGCACCCAGGCGCCGGCGGGCTCGGTGTCCGGGCTCGCCACGAGGTGCCGGCCGTGCGCGGTCTCGTCGTTGCCCAGGCGGTCGAGGAGCCGTCTGCGGCGGCCCAGGCCGCGTACGGCGTTGGCCAGGCACTTGCGCGCCACGCCGTACAGCCAGGGCAGCGGGGGGTCCGGCAGGTCGTGGCGGCGCCGCCAGGCCACGGTGAACACCTCGGCCACCACCTCCTCGACATCGCTGCTGCCGCCGTCCAGCCGCCGTGCCACGTAGCGGCTGACAGCCCAGTAGTGCGCACGGTAGGCAGCGGCGAAGATCTCGTCGTCGCTCATGTCCCGTTGGTGTCCGAGGGGCCGGGGATCGTCACACCCGCCGGTGTGACGCTCGTCGCGTGGCGCGCAGGTGACGGGTGAGGCGGTGGCGGACAGGGGCGGGGCGGTCGGGGCACGGTCGGCCACTCTCGCACGGCGCGCCCGGCCCCGGGTGGTGGGGGGCTGGGCGGACTGGGACGGTGGTGAGGGGCGCGGGACCGTGACCGTGGGAGCGTGTGATGCGAGAGATCCTTCCGTCGCTGAACGGCTGGTACGCCGCCGGTCGGCCGTTCGGGCTCGCCACGGTCGTCGGTGTCAGCCGCAGCGCCCCGCGCGGGCCGGGCGCGGCGATGGCCGTCGGCCCGCGGGACGAGGTGGTGGGCAGCGTCTCCGGCGGCTGCGTGGAGGGGGCGGTGTTCGAACTGGCCCGGGAGGTCCTGGAGTCGGGCCAGGCCCGTACCGAGACCTTCGGCTACAGCGACCAGGACGCGTTCGCCGTGGGGCTGACCTGCGGCGGTGAGATCACGCTGCTCGTGCGCCGGGTGGCGCCGGAGGAGGATCCGTCCTTCGGGGCCCTGGCCGAGGCGGTGGCCGAGGGAAGGCCCGTGACCCTGGCGACGGTGGTCGACGGCCCGGCGCCGCGCGGGGCGGGGCTCGCCGTGTGGGCCGACGGGGTGACGGGCTCGCTGGGCGCGGCCGGGCTGACCGCGGCGGTCACCGCCGACGCGCGCGGCGGGCTCGCGCTGGGCGCCACCGGGCGACGCCACTACGGGGCGCACGGCGAGCGGCGCGAGGACGACGTCACGGTCTTCCTGCAGTCGTTCGCCCCGCCGCCCAGGATGCTGGTGTTCGGCGCCATCGACTACGCGGCGGCGGTCGCCCGTATCGGGGACTTCCTCGGCTACCGGGTGACGGTGTGCGACGCCCGTCCGGTGTTCGCCACGCCGAAGCGGTTCCCGCCGGGTGTGGAGGTCGTGGTGGACTGGCCGCACCGGTATCTGGGGTCCACGCGGACCGACGGGCGCACGGTGATCTGCGTGCTGACGCACGACCCGAAGTTCGACGTGCCGCTGCTCACGGAGGCGCTGCGCCGGCCGGCCGCGTACATCGGCGCGATGGGCAGCCGCCGTACGCACGAGGACCGGATGGCACGGCTGGGCGAAGCCGGGCTGACCGGGCCCGAACTGGCCCGGCTGCGTTCACCGATCGGCCTGGACCTCGGGGCGCGCACCCCGGAGGAGGTGGCGGTGTCCGTCGCCGCGGAGATCGTCGCGCTGCGCTGGGGCGGCAGCGGGACACCGCTCGGGGCCACGGCCGGGGCGATCCACCAGGACCACACCCCCCGTGAGCTCTCCGGGCGGACGGCGGCGGGAGAGGGCACGTCGTAGCGGGTGGTCGTGCGCCGCGTGCCGGCGTCGGCTCACCCGCGCGCGCCGTCCGCCGGTCCGCGCGCCACGGCGATCTCCGCCCACACCTGCTTGCCGCCGCTGACGGGAAGCGTGCCCCAGGTCACCGACACGGCTTCGACCAGCAGGACGCCCCGGCCGCCCGTGGCCTCCCAGCCGATACGGGTCGGCTTGACCGGCGTGCGCGGCGAGGAGTCCGCGACCGCGATCCGCAGCCGGTGGTCCAGGAGGGTGAGGTCGAGCCGGACCGGTCCGTCGGTGTGGACCAGGGCGTTGGTGACGAGTTCGCTGACGATCAGGAGTGCCGCGTCCGGGTCCGCCGCCGTGCCCCACCCGCGCAGGGTGCGCCGGGTGAAGCGGCGCGCGTGCCGGACCGCCTCGGGCAGGCGCCACACCGCCCAGCTCTCCCGCAGCGGGCGCAGGTCCATCCCGTCGTAGCGCGTCAGCAGCAGGGCCACGTCGTCGCCGCGGTTCGCCTCGGCGAGCACCGCGTCGGCGACGAGCCCGAGGTCCGCGGGGTCCGCGGCGGACAGCCCGGCGGCCAGCCGCGCGAGCCCGGTCTCCAGGTCGACGTCGGCGGACTCCACGAGGCCGTCGGTGGTCAGCGCGAGGACCGTGCCGGGGGTGAGCCGCAGGGGGCTCATCGGGAAGTCGGCCCGGGCGACGACGCCGAGCGGGGGGCCGCCCTCCGACTCGGGGATGTGCGTCGAGCCGTCGGGCAGCCGCAGCACCGGCGGGAGGTGGCCGGCGCGGACGTACCAGGCGGAGCCCTCCTCCATGTCGACGTCGACGTAGAGGCAGGTGGCGAACAGGTCGGACTCCATGCCGACCAGGAGCCGGTTGGCGTGCGAGACGACGACGTCGGGCGGGTGGCCCTCGACGGCGTAGGCGCGCAGCGCGGTGCGCATCTGGCCCATGAGCGCGGCGGCGGCGGCGCTGTGGCCCTGGACGTCGCCGATGACGAGCGCGACGTGGTTGTCCGCGAGGGGGATCACGTCGTACCAGTCGCCGCCCAGTTCCAGGGCCGCGGTGGTGGGCAGGTAGCGGGCGACGGCGTCCGCCCCTGGCAGCCGGGGCAGTCTGCGCGGGAGCAGGGACCGCTGGAGCATGCCGATCAGTTCGTGTTCGGCGTCGAAGGCGTGGGCGCGCACGAGGGCCTGCCCGGCGAGCCCCGCCACGGCGGTCAGCAGGGCACGCTCGTCGGTGCCGAACTCGTGCGGGCTGTCCCAGCCGATCAGGCAGGCGCCCGCCATGCTGCCCGCCGCGGGCAGCGGCAGCACGGCGAGCCCCCCGGGGCCGACGTCCGCGAGGGCGGCTTCCAGGTCGGTGCCGGCGGGCCAGACGGCCGGGCGGCCCTCGCGCAGCGCGGCGGCCAGGGTGGGCATGGCGCGTACGGGCGCGTCGGGCCAGTCCGAGCGCCACTCGGTCCGCCACAGCTCGGGCCATGCCTCGGATTCGGGCGGGTCGAGCACTCTGACGACGAGGCGTTCGGACTCCAGCTCGGCGACGGCGATGCGGTCGGCGCGCAGCGGCCCGCGCAGGGCGGCGACCAGGGCCTCGCTGACGTCGCGGACGGTGCCCGCGGTGGCCAGGGACGCGGCGAGCCGCTGGATCCGGGTGACGTCGCTGACCGCGGGGCGCAGGGTGGAGGCGTCGGCGACGGTGCCGGCGATCCGGGCCGGGCGGCCGTCCTCGGCGGGCAGGACGTGGGCGCGCAGGCGCAGCCACGCGGGTTCGCCCGAGGGTCCGAGGATGCGGAACTCCAGCTCGCGGTGTTCCAGCTCGCGGTCTCCGATGGTCAGGTGGTCGGCCTCGACCACCGACATCAGGGCGGGCAGGTCCTCGGGCACGGTGCGGGCCAGGAGGGTCTCCACCCGGCCGTCGAACGCCTGCGGGTCGATGCCGAACAGCTCCAGCACGTCGTCGTCGACCTCGACCCGGCCGGTGTCCATGGCCAGGGTGAAGGAGCTGCCGCCGGTCTCGTGGGTGACTGTGACGTCCTGGGCCGAGGCCTGGCCGGGGACGGCGTCGGCGATCAGCTCCAGGCAGTCGCGCTCGCCGGCGTCGAAGCCCTCGGGGCGGTCGCTGACGGCGAGGAGGGATCCCCCGTCCTGCAGCGGCAGGACGAGCAGCGTGAAGCTCTCGCCGGGCGGCCGGTCCGCGTGCGCCGTGCGGCCGAGGTCCTCGGCGGCGAGCCGCCGGGGCCGCCCCGAGCGGTGTGCCCTGGCCACGGGGTCCTTGCCGGAGAGCGGGTAGGTGTCGCGCAGGCCGTAGAGCGTGCGGGGCACACCCACCGCCGCGGCCAGGGACAGGCGGTCGGCGTGCTCGTCGGCACTGTAGACGGCGGCGCAGCTCGCCCCGGCGAAGACGAGCACCTGTTCGAGGACGCGGCGCAGGCGCTCCCGCGGATCGGTGTCGGGGCCAAGGGCTCTGAGCGTCTTCAGGGCAAGTCCGGCACGGAGCGTCCTCGATCTGCGTCCCGCAGCGCCCTCACCGCCCACCCCGTCATTACAGCAATTCCCGGCCGCCCGCGCAGCCCCTGTGCACAACCCCGACCCGCCGTGTCGGCACACGGCACGGCTCCCGGTCCGGGCGCTCGGGTGCGGCCCGGCGTCCATCCGCCGTGCGCGATGCCACGCCAGGCGAGAGCCTTGTTGAACGGGGGGCACGTCACAGTGCCCGCCGTGCGAGGAGGTGGTCGGCGTGTCCGACCGGCCGGTGCCGACGCGGGAGCGGTCTTTGACCGCGCCCGTGGCGCACCCGCTGCTCTCGCTGAGCCTCACCGCCCTGCTGGACGACGTCCACGGCCACTCGGGCGCGGTGTATCTGCTCTCCCCCGACGAACCCGTCCTGGAGATGGCGGTCAAGGCGGGGCTCCCCCGCGCCTTCACCACCCCCTGGGAGAGGATCAGTATCGGTGCCCCGCTGCCGGTCGCCGAGGCGCTGCGGCGACGGCGGCTGGTCTGGGTGAGCGGCGAGGAGCAGATGGCGGCCCGCTTCCCGCGGATCGCGGTGGTGCTGCCGTACCCGTTCGCCCTGGCGGCGGTGCCCCTGGTCACCGAGGACACGGCGTTCGGGGCGATCTACGTGACCTGGCCGAGCTCCCATCCGCCCGAGCTGTCCGACTGGGAACGGAACCATCTCACCGCGGCCTGCGCACGCCTGGCCCAGCGCCTGGAGCGGGCCGATGCGGCGAGCCTGCCGATCGGCTCCGAACCCGAGCTGCGCGACCCCCTGACCATGCCGGCCCCCGCGGCCCTGCCCGGCTCGGCCGAGGCGGCCCGGATGGTGGCGCGGCTGCCGTACGGGATGTGCGCCCTCGACATGCACGGCCGGATCGAGTACGCGAACCCCGCCGCGCTCAGCCTGCTGGGTGTCCCGGCCGGCTCCCTGGTCGGCGCGCCGCTCTGGGCCGCGGTGCCGTGGCTGAACGACCCGATGTACGAGGACCGCTACCGGGCGGCCCTGATCAGCCAGCAGACGACGTCGTTCGTGGCGCTGCGCCCGCCGGGCGACTGGCTGTCCTTCCGGCTGTATCCGAGCGGCGACGGGCTGAGCCTGCGGATCACCCGGGCGCGGGCCGTCTCCGAGATGAGCCGCGCCGGGGCACGGCCGGGTGAGGGGCCCCCGCGGCTGGTGACCATCTCGCAGGTGCTGAACCTCGCCAGCGCGCTCACCGAGGCGGCCGGGGTGCAGGACGTGGTGCGGCTGGTCGCCGACGAGATCTCGCCGGCGGTGGGCAGCAGCGCGCTCGCGATCCTCGGGGCGCACGGCGGGCGGCTGCACGTGCTCGGGCACCAGGGGTACGAGGACGCCTCGGTCATCGAGCGGTGGCACGGTGTGCCGCTGACGGAGCCGCTGCCCGGCACGCATGTCCTGACCACCGGGGTGCCCGCCTTCTTCGACTCCTGGCAGCAGCTGGAGCACCTGTATCCCCGGCGGCGGGACTTCCCGGACGGGATGGCCTCCTGGGCGTTCCTGCCGCTGATCGCCTCGGGCAGGCCGGTGGGGACCTGTGTGCTCGCGTACGCCGAGCGGCATGTGTTCCCGGCCGACGAGCGGGCGGTCCTGACGAGTCTGGGCGGACTGATCGCCCAGGCCCTGGAGCGTGCCCTCCTCTACGACGCCAAGCACCAGTTGGCGCACGGGCTCCAGGAGGCGCTGCTGCCGCACTCGCTGCCGCGTCTGCCGGGTCTCCAGGCGGCCGCCCGCTATCTGCCCGCCACGCTGGGCATGGAGATCGGGGGCGACTTCTACGATCTCGTGGCCAGCGGCGCCGGAGCGGTGGCGGTGATCGGTGACGTCCAGGGGCACAACGTGACGGCGGCGGGCCTGATGGGCCAGATCCGTACGGCCGTGCGCGCGTACACGACCGTGGGGCAGTCACCCGCGGAGGTGATGCGCGGGACCAACCGGCTGCTGATCGAGCTGGGGGCCGAGCTCTTCGCCAGCTGTGTCTATCTGCGGCTGGACCCGGGGCGGGGCCGCGTGGTCATGGCGCGGGCCGGGCATCCGCCGCCGCTGCTGCGCGGACCGGACGGGCATGTGAAGGTGCTCGATCTGGCCGGCGGGCCGTTGCTCGGCATCCAGGGGCCTGTCACCTATCCGACCAGCGAGTTCACCCTGACCCCGGGGTCGGTTCTGGCGCTCTACACCGACGGGCTGATCGAGTCGCCCGGCGTGGACATCGAGGACGCCCTGGCGGAGCTGGGTGAGCGGCTCGCCCAGGGCGGCGACGAGCCGCTGGAGTCGTTGGCCGACCGGTTGGTGCGGGACACCGCGACGGCCGACGAGCGGCTGGACGACGTGGCCCTGCTCCTGCTGCGCGCACCGCTGCCCGCGTGAGACGGCGGCGGTCCGGCCCTCCCCGGGGAGGGCCGGACCGCCCGCGGATCCGGCGGCGCCGGACTCCGTCAGTTGCCGGAGGTCAGCGCGGAGCCGTCGCTCGCGCCGTTGCCCATGGACTGGCCGGACTGGTCGCCGGCACCGGACTGGTCACCGGCACCACTCTGGTCGCCCGCGCCGCTCTGGTCGCCCGCGCCCGCACCGCTCTGGTCGCCCGCGCCCGCACCGCTCTGATCACCGGCACCGGCACCGGACTGGTCGCCCGCACCCGCACCTGACTGGTCACCAGCGCCGGCACCGGACTGATCGCCCGCACCCGCACCGGACTGATCACCGGCACCCGCACCGCTCTGGTCGCCCGCGCCCGCGCCACCGCCCGCGCCGAGTGTCGCGCCGGTCGCCTGGAGGGCGGCCGTCACCGGCTGGAAGAAGGTCTCGCCCCCGCTCTTGCAGTCGCCGCTGCCGCCCGAGGTCAGGCCGACCGCGCTGCCGTCCTGCGTGAACAGGGAGCCGCCGCTGTCTCCGGCCTCGGCGCAGACATCGGTCTGGATGAGGCCGGTGACGGTGTCCGTGCCGCCCGGGTTGGTCTCGCTCTGGAAGTTGACGGTGGCGTCGAGGCCGGTGACGGTGCCGTTGTGCAGTCCGGTGGTGCTGCCCATCCGGAAGACCTGCTGGCCCACCACCGCGTCGGCGGCCTTGGTGATCTGGACCGTCTGCCCGTTGCCGGCGTTGACCTCGCTCGGCGCCTGGGTGCCGGGGTCGTCGTACTTGACGAGGGAGAAGTCGTTGCCGGGGAAGGTGGCCTTGTCGACGGTGGCGACCGGCTGGCCGTTCTGCGAGTCGGACCACTGCTTGGCCGCGACGCCGCAGTGACCGGCCGTCAGGAAGGCGGGGCTGCCGTCGCTGGCGGTGACGTTGAAGCCGAGGGAGCAGCGGACGCCGCCGCCGTTCGCCTGGGCGAAGATGGCGTCTCCGCCCGACACCAGCGTCTTGAACGAGCCGCCGGACCTCTTGACCGTGGCCACACCCGAGCCGAGGCTCTTGACCGTCGACTGCAGCGAGTCCCAGTGGGAGCCGCTGACCGTGCTGTCGGCGCTGACCTTGATCTCGTTGGTCCTGGGGTCGACGACCCACGCGGTGCCGGGCATCGTGGCCTTGGCCCGCAGGGTCTTCGCCGCGGCCTTGAGGGCGGCGGTGCTGTTGCGCACCTGGTGCGGGATCGCGCCCGCCTTGGTGATGGCGTCGGCGACATTGCTGTCGCTACCGACCATGTTGACGACCATCTGCTTCTTGCCGGCGTCGTAGTACGCCCCCGCGTAGGCGCCGCCCAGCTGGGACGACAGCTGGGAGGCGAGGGTCGGGACGTCGTTCGCCCGGAACGTCTTCGGAGTGGCGTCGCCCGCCCCGCCCGTCTGGGACGCGTTGGCGTTGGGGAGCAGAAGGGCCGCAGCTCCGAGCGCCGCCACGCTTCCAACCGCGATCGCGGCCTTGCGCTTGGGTATGCGTTTGTGACTCAACTCTTGACCTCCTGGGGACAAGGTCCGTGCCGCCGTGCGGCGGCCGACTGGGGCGCCTGGATGCCTGTTGATACGCACGCCGCGCAGGGGGCGTTCAACGCTGCGCGCAACTGGCCGAGTTGGCGTATGCGAAAGGATGAAATAGGCGGCAAACGCGTCCGCCGGGGCCGCACGGAGGACAGGCACCGACCCCGTTCCGGCCAGACGCTCCGCGTGATCGCCCAGTCACGTTCCGTGCGGCAAACGAAGCGGAATCCATGCTTCAGGGAATCTACACATTGAATACGCAACCAAGTCACCGCGGCGGGGCTATCTCCACAGACATGCGCCGGGCTGCGCGCCATTGGAGCGGACTGTCCCATTCCGCCTACCGGGCGCAAGGGCGCCGGGTACGGCGAGGGCGCCCGGGGTGTGAAGAAGTCGCCGCCAAGCGGTGCGCACTCCTGCACGTCTGACGGCCCCTGGCCCTCAATTGCGCAGGTGGGAGCGTTGCTTGAGTGGAGTCGGCGCGCGGCCCCGTGCTTTGATCCCTAACGCCGCGGGGCCGCTCCACGGGATCCCGGTACCGGGTTCCCCAGTCCTCGCGGCGGCGGCCGACCGTCTGTCCCCCAGAGGGGGGCCGCTCTCCCCCTTGTGAATACCCATATGAAGGGAAGTTCCATCATGAACTTCAACCAGGTTGAGACCGCTGAGATCTCGGACGCCGAGCTGGACGCCGTGTCCGGTGGTCTGCAGCTGAACGCCGTGGGCACCGTCACCGGCCTGGTGGACGGCGTCGCCCCGGTTTCGGCGCTGGCCGGCACGGCCGTCGGCACGGTCGAGGGTGTCACCGGGCTGAACACCGCCCCGGTCACCCAGCTGGTCTCCGGTCTCTGACCGAACCCGTGCACCGCTGAGTCCCGGAACCACTCCCCGGTTCCGGGACTCTCGGACGCCATGACCCTCTTCGACCGCAGGACAGGTGAGGGATAGTCCCGTGCAGTTCCGCCAACAGGCCCTCGCCAAGCTCCAGTCACCCGAGGATCTGGACCTCCCCGTGCGCTTCGCGCGCCCCCAGGGCTGGTTGGTGCTCGCCGTCACGGTGCTCGCCACGGCCGCCGCCGGCGTATGGGCCGTGACCGGCTCGGTGAACTCCACGGTCGGCGCCCCCGCCGTCTTCACCCACGGACAGGGCAGCTACATCCTGCAGAGCCCGGTGTCCGGACAGGTCACCGCCGTCCTGGCCAAGGAGGGCGAACGGCTGCCCGCCGACGCGCCCGTGCTCAAGGTCCGTACGAGCCAGGGCGACTCGCTGGTGCGCACGGTCGCCGCGGGCCGCGTCTCCGCGCTCGCCGCCACCATCGGCCAGATCATCCGCACCGGCGCGAACGTCGCCTCGGTGGAGAAGGTCGCCCACGCCTCGGACCCGCTGTACGCGACCGTCTACGTCCCCGCCCAGAGCGCCGCCTCCATCCCGGCGAACGCCGCCGTCGACCTCACCGTGGAGTCGGTGCCCGCCCAGCAGTACGGGGTACTGCGCGGGCATGTGCGCTCCGTGGACCGTGCGGCGCAATCGGCGCAGCAGATCTCCGCGTTCCTCGGGGACGACCAGCTCGGGCGCCAGTTCACCCGTCAGGGACGGCCCGTGGCCGTCCTCGTGCGCCTCGACCGGTCCTCGGCCACGAAGAGCGGCTACCGGTGGTCCACCGCGGACGGCCCGCCCTTCACCCTCTCCTCCATGACCCTGGCCACGGGTTCGATCCGGATGGCCCCTCAGCGTCCCGTCGATTGGCTGCTGCCATGACCGCACCCCAGGACACCCTGCCCCCGGTGCGGGGCAGACGCCGCGCCGCGCCGCCGCGGCGCACCGTGCCGAAGGGCGGGCACAGGACCGTCCGCACCCCCACCGTGCTCCAGATGGAGGCCGTGGAGTGCGGCGCGGCCTCCCTGGCGATGGTGCTCGGCCACTTCGGCCGCCATGTCCCGCTGGAGGAGCTGCGCATCGCCTGCGGTGTCTCCCGTGACGGCTCGCGTGCCAGCAACCTGCTGAAGGCGGCGCGGAGTTACGGCCTGACGGCCAAGGGCATGCAGATGGACACGGCCGCGCTCGCCGAGGTGAAGGCGCCCGCGATCCTGTTCTGGGAGTTCAACCACTACGTCGTCTACGACGGCATGGGGCGGCGGTTCGGCCGCCGGGGCGTCTACGTCAACGACCCCGGCAAGGGCCGCCGTTTCGTGCCGATGGAGGACTTCGACACCAGCTTCACCGGGGTCGTCCTGGTGATGGAGCCGGGCGAGGGCTTCTCGCGCGGCGGGCGCAAGCCGGGCGTCCTCGGGGCCATGCCGGCCCGGCTGCGCGGCACGTCGGGCACCATGCCCGCCGCCGTCCTGGCGAGCCTGCTGCTGGTCGCCGTCGGTGCCGCGGTGCCCGCGCTCAGCCGCACCTACATCGACACGTTCCTGATCGGCGGTCAGACCTCGCTGCTCGGCGTGCTGTTCACGTCGATGGGCGCGTGTGTCCTGCTCACCCTGCTGCTCACCTGGCTCCAGCAGGCGAACCTGCTGCGCGGCCGGATCATCTCCTCCACCCTGTCCAGTGCCCGCTTCCTGCGGCATCTGCTGCGGCTGCCCGTCACGTTCTTCGCCCAGCGCAGCCCCGCCGACCTGGTGCAGCGCCTGCAGTCCAACGACGCGGTCGCCGAGACACTCGCCCGCGACCTGGCGGCGGCGGGGGTGGACGCGGTCGTCGTCGTGCTCTACGCGGTGCTGCTCTACACCTACGATCCCCAGCTGACGTTCGTCGGGATCGGGGTGGCCCTGCTGAACGTGGTGGCGATGCGGGTGGTCGTACGCCTGCGGGCCACCCGCACCGCGAAACTGCGCGCGGACAGCGCGCGGTTGACCAACACCGCCTACACCGGGCTCCAGCTGATCGAGACGATGAAGGCGACGGGCGGTGAGGACGGCTACTTCCGCAAGTGGGCCGGCCAGCACGCCACCACGCTGGAGGAGCAGCAGCGCCTGGGGGTGCCGAGCGCGTGGCTGGGCGTGGTGGCCCCGACGCTCGCCACGTTCAACAGCGCGCTGATCCTGTGGATCGGCGGACTGCGGGCGATCGAGGGCCACATCTCGGTGGGCCTGCTGGTCGCCTTCCAGGCGCTGGTGACCCGGTTCACCGCGCCCATCACCCGCCTCAACGGCGTCGCGGGCCGCATCCAGGACTTCGCCGCGGACGTGGCACGCCTGAAGGACGTGGAGAACTTCCAGGCCGACCCGCTCTACGGCCGCTCCGGCTCGGGCGACTCGGCCCGGCGGCTGCACGGCCATGTCGAGCTGGAGAACATCACCTTCGGCTACAGCCCGCTCGACAAGCCGCTGCTCAGCGGCTTCAGCCTCACGGTGGGGCCCGGGCAGCAGGTCGCCCTGGTGGGCGGCTCGGGCAGCGGGAAGTCGACGGTGTCCCGGCTGATCTCGGGTCTGTACACCCCGTGGGAGGGCGTGATCCGCATCGACGGGCAGCGCCTGGAGGACATCCCGCGCGGCGCGCTCGCCGCCTCCGTGTCCTTCGTGGACCAGGAGGTCTTCCTGTTCGAGGGGTCGGTCCGCGACAACGTGGCCCTGTGGGATCCCTCGATACCGGACGAGGCGGTGGTGGCCGCGCTGCGGGACGCCGCGCTGTACGACGTCGTCATGCGGCGGCCGGGCGGCATCCACAGCCGGGTCGAGCAGGACGGGCGCAACTTCTCCGGGGGGCAGCGCCAGCGTCTGGAGATCGCCCGTGCCCTGGTGCGCGACCCGAGCATCCTGGTCCTGGACGAGGTGACCAGCGCGCTGGACGCCGAGACGGAGCAGTGGGTGATCGACAGCCTGCGCAAGCGGGGCTGCGCCTGTGTGGTGATCGCGCACCGGCTCAGCACCGTGCGCGACAGCGACGAGATCGTGGTGCTCCAGCACGGCACGATCGTGGAACGCGGGCGGCACGACGCCCTGGTGGCGGCCGGCGGGGTGTACTCCGCGCTGGTCAGGGAGCGATGAGATGACGGCGGTCCACGAGACGGCGCACGAGGGCGACCTCGTGCTCCAGGCCCTCGGCCAGATGGGCACCCCCCTGGACTGCTCCGGGACGGGGCGGCTCGACCTTCAGGGGCCGCAGGTGCTGTGGCTCGTCGCGTCCGGCGCGCTGGACCTGTTCGCGGTGGACGCCGCCGCCCAGGGCCACTGGCACCATCTCGGCCGGCTGGAGGCGGGCTCGCTGCTGCTCGGCCCGGTCGCGGGCCCGCAGCACACCCTGGTCGCCCGGCCCGTACGCGACTGCGTGGTCCGGCGCATCCAGCTGCGGGAGCTGTACCAGCCCGTCGACACCCAGACCTGGTCCTACGACGCCTACGGGAACCCGCAGTACGTTCCGCCCACGACGAGCCCGCTGGAGCACGCCCTCGCGCTGGGCGTCGGCCGCGGGCTGTCCATCCTCTTCCAGGCGCCGATGGCCACCGAGCGGGCCGCCGACATCACCGACGACGACGTGTTCTGGATGCAGGTGCCGCCGGGCAGCGTCCAGTACGGCTCCCTGTACGGCGCGGACGCCGCGGCCGACCTGCTGATGGATCCGGCGATCTGGCAGAGCATGGTCGACCAGCAGTACCGGCTGCTGGCGACCCTCGACCGGTGGATCGAACAGGTGGAGCGCACCCACGAGAGCCGGACGGCCGCCGGGATCAAGGCGGGTGAGGCCGTACGCGTCGAGGCCGACCGCACGCTGCTCGCCTCCATCGGCAAGTCGTCGGCGACGCGGACCACGGCGGCCGACGCCGACGCCACCTACGCGGCCTGCCGACTGGTGGCGGGCACCGCCGGGATCACTCTCGCGGAGCCCTCGCGGGCCGGCGCCGACAGCGACCGTCTCGACCCGGTCGAACGCATCGCCCTGGCGTCCCGGGTCCGTACCCGGGCGGTACGGCTGGACGGGCGCTGGTGGCGCGACGACATCGGGCCGATGGTGGGCCACCGAGCCCTGTCCGGCGCTCCCGTCGCGCTGCTGTGGCGGCGCGGCGGCTATGTCGCCGTGCAGCCGTCCTCGGGCCGGGAGACTCCCGTCGAGAAGGCGAACGCCCCCGAGTTCGAGCCACGGGCCGTGATGTTCTACCGGCCGCTGCCCGAGCGGGGGCTGAGCCCGCTGCGGCTGATGCGCTTCACCCTGTCCGGCACCCGGAGCGATCTGCTCGCGCTGCTGCTCAGCGGACTGGTGACCGTCGCCATCGGCGCGCTGGTGCCGATCGCCACCGGCAAGGTGCTGGGCGCGTACGTGCCGCGGGCCGAGCAGGGTCCGATCGTGCGGGTCTGTCTCGCGCTGATGGTGACCGGTGTGGTGGCGGCGGCGTTCATGCTGCTGGAGAACCTGACGATCCTGCGCCTGGAGGGGCGGATCGAGGCGACGCTGCAGCCCGCTGTGTGGGACCGGTTGCTGCGGCTGCCGACGAAGTTCTTCGCCGAGCGGTCCACGGGCGAGCTGGCCGGGGCGGCCATGGGCATCAGCGCCATCCGGCGGCTGCTCGCGGGGGTCGGGCCGGTGGTGGCGCAGTCGGTGACCGTGGGCGCGATGAACCTGGGGCTGCTGCTGTGGTACAGCGTGCCCATGGCGCTGGCCGCGATCGGCATGCTCGTCGTGATCGGCGGGGTCTTCCTCGGGCTCGGGCTGTGGCAGGTGCGCTGGCAGCGGCGCCTGGTCAAGCTCTCCAACAAGCTGAACAACCAGGCCTTCCAGACGCTGCGGGGGCTGCCCAAACTGCGGGTGGCGGCGGCCGAGAACTACGCCTACGCGTCCTGGGCGCAGGAGTTCGCGCGCAGCCGGGAGCTCCAGCAGAAGGTGGGCCGGATCAAGAACCTGACCACGGTCCTGGGCTCGGTCTATCTGCCGCTGTGCTCACTGCTGCTGTTCATGCTGCTCGCGGGACCGGCCAGGGGCGCGCTGTCGGCGCCGGACTTCCTGACCTTCACCACCTCGGTGACGATGCTGCTGACCTCGGTCACCCAGCTCACCGGCGCGTTCGTGTCGGTGGTGGCGGCGCTGCCGCTGTTCGAGGAGATCAAGCCGGTCCTGGACGCCGTCCCGGAGGTCCGCACGGCGAGCACCCGACCGGGTCCGCTGTCCGGCGGCATCGAGGCGCGCAGGCTGTCCTTCCGCTACTCCGACGACGGCCCGCTCGTCCTCGACGACGTCTCCTTCGACATACGGCCCGGCGAGTTCGTGGCGATCGTCGGCCCCAGCGGCTGCGGCAAGTCCACCTTGCTGCGCCTGCTGATCGGCTTCGACAAGCCGGTCTCGGGCAGCGTTTTGTACGACGGCCAGGACCTGGCCGCGCTGGACCAGTCGGCGGTGCGCCGCCAGTGCGGGGTGGTGCTGCAGCACGCCCAGCCGTTCAGCGGTTCGATCCTGGACGTCATCTGCGGCACCGAGCCCTACACGCCCGAGGAGGCGATGGAGGCGGCCCGCATGGCGGGGCTGGCGGAGGACATCCAGCGGATGCCGATGGGGCTGCACACCATCGTCCAGGGCAGCGGCGCGGTCTCCGGCGGACAGCGGCAGCGCCTGATGATCGCGTCGGCGCTGATCCGGCGGCCGCGCATCCTCTTCTTCGACGAGGCGACCAGCGCGCTGGACAACGAGACCCAGCGCACGGTCATCGAGTCCACCCGGGCCCTGAACGCCACCCGCGTCGTCATCGCCCACCGGCTGTCCACGGTGCTGGACGCGGACCGGGTCATCGTGATGGCGGACGGCAAGGTCGCCGAGCAGGGGCCGCCCGCCCGGCTCCTCGCGGACCCGACGGGCCGGCTGCACGAGCTGGTGCGACGCCAGCTCGCCTGACCCTCAGGTCTCCTGGCCCGGTACGGGCGCGCCCGAGGGCGTCCCGGCCGCGACGTACGCCGCGTAGAACTCCTTCCAGGTCGTGCCCGGCCCGTCGTGCGGCCCCGGGGAGTCCTCGCCCCGGACCACGGCGTCCAGGGCGGCGAGGCACACCTCCCACCCCGCGGCGTTGCGTGCCGCGGCGTTCCCCTGTGCGAGCACGTCGGTCAGCGTGAGGCGGGTCCGCGCCCGGCCCGGTTCCTCCAGGTCGAACCGCAGTTCGTCCCCTCCCCACGCGAAGGAGAGGTGCCGGGGCTCGTCGACGGCCAGCACCGTGCCCGTGGACTCGGGCATGTGCGGGTCCCCGCTGAAGCGTGCGGCGCCGCCGGGGCGCAGCTCGAACTCGGCGCGGGAGGGGAACCACCGGGCGAGGGCGTCCGGATCGGTGACGAGCCGCCAGACGCGGCCGAGGGGCTGGTCGTAGACCCGGTCGAACCGGACGGCGGGCCGGCCGTCCTGAAGGGTGGTGTACGTGCCGGTGAGCTCGACGCCCATGGCGGGTCAGCCCTCGCCCTCGTACGCGCGCCTCAGGGCCGCGATGTCGAGCTTGCCCATCGCGTACATGGCCCGGGTGGTGCGGGTCGCCTTCAGCGGGTCCGGGTCGCCGATCATGTCGACGAGGCCGTCCGGGACGACCTGCCAGGACACGCCGAACCTGTCCTTGAGCCAGCCGCACTGGCCCGGCTCGCCGCCGTCCTCGGTGAGGCGGGCCCAGTAGTGGTCGACCTCCGCCTGGTCGCGGCAGTGGATCTGGAAGGAGACCGCCTCGCTGAACGTGAACAGGGGGCCGCCGTTCAGGGCGACGAACCGCTGGCCGTTCGCGACGAAGTCGACGGCGACCACGGACCCTGCCGGGCCGGGGCCGGCCTCGGTGTAGTGGCCGACCCGTCCCATGCTGGAGTCCTTGAAGAGGGACACGTAGAACCGTGCGGCCTCCTCCGCGCGACCGTCGAACCAGAGACAGGTGGTGAATCCCTCGGCAGCCATGGGTACCTCCCGGAGTGAGATGCGGTGTCACCTGTACAGACCGATACTCCCTCCGGAACTCATCGGCCCGGCACGACACGGCCTGCGGCCCGCACCATGACCGCCCCGGCACGCCAGGGGCGCGGGGAACCGCGCGACCACCCCGAACAGGGGCACGGGGAACTGCGCGAGAACCCCGACCCCGCCCGCGGGACAACGCCACCCTCAGGCACACCCCGCCACCCGCGCGGAGCGCCTAGCATCCGCCCCATGATCTCCAAGCCCGCCACCGCCGCCGTCCACCCCTTCACCCTGTCCGTCCCCCAGGCCGACCTGGACGACCTGCACGACCGTCTCGACCGGACCCGCTGGCCGGACGAGCTGCCCGGCGTGGGCTGGGCCTACGGCGTGCCTCGCGGCTATCTGCGGGAGCTCGTGCGCCACTGGCGGCACGACTACGACTGGCGTGCGGCCGAGGCGCGGCTGAACGAGTGGCCGCAGTTCACGACGGAGATCGACGGCGCCCAGGTGCACTTCGCCCATGTCCGCTCCCCCGAACCGGACGCCACCCCCCTGGTCGTCACCCACGGCTGGCCGGGCTCGATCGTGGAGTTCCTCGACGTGGTCGGCCCCCTGACCGACCCGGTCCGCCACGGCGGCGACCCGGCCGACGCGTTCCATGTCGTGCTCCCGAGCATCCCGGGCTTCGGGCTGTCCGGGCCCACCCGTGACACCGGCTGGGAGGCGGGCCGGATCGCGCACGCCTGGGCGGAGCTGATGGACCGTCTGGGCTACCGGCGCTTCGGCGCGCAGGGCGGCGACTGGGGTGCGGCGATCTCCCGCGAGCTGGGCCGGGTCCGCCCGGACCGGGTGCTCGGCGTCCATCTCAACCTGCTGCCGGGCGCGCAGGCGGTGACCGAGCCGACCCCGGAGGAGCTTGCCGCGCTGAGCCCCGAGGAGCGGGAGCGCGCCCTCACCTCGTGGCGCCGCTGGTCGCAGTGGCAGCGGGAGGGCACGGGGTACGCGGTCCTGCACGCCACCCGGCCGCAGACCCTCGCCTACGCGCTCACCGACTCGCCCGTCGGGCAACTCGCCTGGATCGTGGAGAAGTTCAAGGAGTGGACGGACTGCGACGAGCTGCCGGAGGACGCCGTCGACCGGGACCGGCTGCTGACGAACGCCTCGCTCTACTGGCTCACCGGCACCGCCGGTTCCTCCTCCCGGATCTACTACGAGCGGGCGCACGCCTCGGGCCGGGCCGCCGCTCCGGGCGAACCGTCCACGGCGCCGACCGCGCTCGCCGTCTTCCCGGCCGAGGTGCAGGTCCCGTTGCGCCACCGGGCGGAGCGCACCGAGAACATCGTGCGCTGGACCGAGTTCGACCGCGGCGGGCACTTCGCCGCGATGGAGGAGCCCGACCTGCTGGTGGACGACGTCCGGGCCTTCTTCCGGCAGCTGCGCGAGAAGGGCTGAGCGGGCGCTGCGCTCTCGGCGAATCTGCCCCGGGCAGAGAAACCGTCCGCGAGCACCGCACCCGGTCGACAGTGGGGTCGAGAGGGCATCCGTGCCACGACGACAAGGAGATCCGGTGATGACTGCACCGCCCCCGCTCACGCCCCTGGCCCAGGACGGCGACACACCGCCCAGCCGGTACGACGACCACCTCGCGGCCCAGCTCCTCGCCCAGCGCATCGTGCTGCTGGGCACCCAGGTGGACGAGGTCTCGGCGAACCGGGTGTGCGCCCAGCTCCTCCTGCTCTCCGCGGAGGACCCGCGCAGCGACATCAGCCTGTACATCAACAGTCCGGGCGGCTCGGTCACCGCCGGGCTCGCCATCTACGACACCATGCGGCTCGTCCCCAACGACGTCTCCACGCTGGTGATGGGCTTCGCCGGCAGCATGGGCCAGTTCCTGCTCACGGTGGGCACGCGGGGGAAGCGGTTCGCCCTGCCGAACGCGCGGATCATGATGCACCAGCCGTCGGCGGGCATCGGCGGCACCGCGGCGGACATCGAGATCCAGGCCGAGAACCTGGAGTTCACCAAGAGGGCCATCGAGCGGATCACCGCCGAGCACACGGGACAGGACCCGGAGACGATCGCGCGGGACGGCGACCGGGACCGCTGGTTCACCGCGGAGCAGGCCAGGGAGTACGGGATGGTGGACCAGGTGGTGACGTCGCTCGCCGACGTCCGCCCGGCCGCCGCGCGCCGACGGGTGGGACTGTCATGAGTTCCTACACGGTTCCCCATGTCGTCGAGCGCACCGCGCAGGGCGAACGGTCGTACGACGTCTTCAGCCGGCTGCTCGCCGAGCGGATCATCTTCCTCGGGACGGAGATCGACGACGGGGTGGCGAACGTCGTCATCGCGCAGCTCCTGCATCTGGAGTCGGCGAACCCCGAGCAGGAGATCTCGATCTACATCAACTCCCCCGGCGGATCGTTCACCTCGCTGATGGCGATCTACGACACGATGACGTTCGTGCGGGCGCCGATCTCGACGTTCTGCGTCGGGCAGGCCGCCTCCACCGCGGCCGTGCTGCTGGCGGGCGGCGAGCCCGGGCGCCGGTTCGTGCTCCAGCACGCACGCGTCCTGCTCGGTCAGCCCGCCAGCGGGGGGCGGCAGGGCACGGTCGCCGACCTCAGCCTCCAGGCCAAGGAGATGGTCCGCATCCGCGCCCAGGCCGAGGAGGTGCTGTCCCGGCACACCCACCACGAGGTGCGGATCCTGCGCGCCGACATGGACCGGGACAAGGTGTTCACCGCCGAGGAGGCCGTCGCGTACGGGCTGGCCGACGAGGTGCTCAGCCGGCGGCTCGCCCTCGTCTGACACCACGACGGCCGTCGGGGAGGACGACGGCACCGCCGGTCAGGCGGCCAGGCAGAGCCCGTCCCGGCGTGCCGTGGGCGCGGTGCCCCGGCCCGTCGGACGTGTCACGACGCTGTGCCGCACCAGTTCCCGCTGGGCGAGCGAGAGCAGGTCGGCCAGGCCCAACCCGAGTGCCCGGGCGGCGGCCGCGAGGACCTCCGAGGAGGCCTCCTTGCGGCCGCGCTCCACCTCGGACAGGTACGGAAGGGAGATCCGGGCCTGGTCGGCCACGTCCTGGAGGGTGCGCTCCTGGGCGAGTCGGCGGCGCCGCAGCACCTCGCCGACGACGTCGCGCCACAGGGGCTCCTTGGCGGCCGGGCTCCGGGGCGGTGCGGAGCGCAGGGGGATGGCACGGGCATCGTTCGGCGTCGGGTTGCTCACCCCACTCAGCCTAGGGACAGCGGGCGCCGAGGGAAGGCATCGGCGTTCCGCCCTGGGTGAAGCGGCTTTCGCCCCGGGCGCGCCGCGTGGGGTGTGACGCGCACGACGTGACCAGCGCCACCCGCTCAGGGGAAAATCGCCTGGCATGAGATCCCGGCGACGGGGTAGGCGGGGGTCACGACGCGTGGACAGCGGCCGAGAGGCCGGAAGGCCGAGACTCCCGGGAGAGCCGATGGACACCGCCACGAGCTGGCCGACAAGGACCGCTGTCGCGGTCAGGACCACGACGAGTGAGCAGGACCTGCCGACCGTCGCGGACCCAAGGTCCGTGGCGCCCCGTGACGCGCGGGAGCTGTCCCGTCGGTTCTTCCAGCGGCTGAGCACCCTGGAGGAGGGCACGCACGAGTACCAGTACGCGCGCAACACCCTCATCGAGATGAACATGTCGCTGGTCCGCTTCGCGGCCGGCCGCTTCCGCAACCGCGGTGACGACATGGAGGACATCGTCCAGGTCGGCATGATCGGGCTGATCAAGGCGATCGACCGGTTCGAGATCTCCCGCGAGGTGGAGTTCACCTCCTTCGCCGTGCCGTACATCGTCGGCGAGATCAAGCGGTTCTTCCGCGACACGACCTGGGCCGTCCATGTGCCGCGCCGCCTCCAGGAACTGCGCGTCGAGCTGGCCAAGGCACGGGACGAGCTGGCGACCCGCCTGGACCGCGAGCCGACCGTGGCCGAACTGGCCACCCTCATGAACCTGCCCGAGAACGAGGTGGTCGAGGCGCAGATCGCGGCCAACGGCTACAACTCCTCGTCGCTGGACGCGACGCTCTCCGGCGACGACCAGGTGGGCGAGGCGGTCCTCGCCGACTTCATCGGCGAGGAGGACGACGGCATGCGCCTCGTCGAGGACTTCCACACCCTCGCCCCGCTGCTGGCCGGGCTCAGCGAGCGCGACCGGTCGATCATCCACATGCGGTTCGTGGAGGAGGCCACGCAGGCGGACATCGGGACGCGGCTCGGCTGCTCGCAGATGCACGTCTCGCGTCTCATCAAGCGCATCATCGACCAGCTGCGCAGCGGCATGCTGGACGACGTGCGGCGGGTCGACGCCACCTGACAGGCGGCGACACCGTCGGCGGACGGCTGGGTGATGGTGCGGGAAAGCCCGTGGGCCGACGAGCCCACGGGCTTTCCCTTGCCGCTTCCGTCCTGCGGTGTCGCCTCAGCCCTGCGGCTTCACGAGTTCGACCACGGCCTTGACCAGCTTGCCGACCGGCACGCGCTCACACGTCACCTGCGACGACAGCGCGTGGACGATCTCCAGGCCATGGCGGCCCACGCGCCCCGGGTCCCTCGGATAGCGCAGGGGCAGTGCGGCGCTGCTGTCGTAGACCGACACGGTCACGGCGGTGTCGGTGCCCTCGAGTTCGAGGATGTAGGGGCCCTGGCTGTGCCGCTGCGCGTTGGTCACCAGCTCACTCACCACCAGGAGCACGTCTCCGCAGGTGCGCGCGTCGATGTCGGCGCACCACTCGGACCGCAGCTGCTCCACGAACAGCTCGCCGAAGGTCCTGGCCTCGGCTATGGACCCCGGCTCCCCGGCGTAGTGCGCCGCCCGTCGCAAAGGCTCAACGGGCATGTCGAACTCGGTCGGTATCACCGCTCCGTCCAGGTGCTCCATCATGCGGTCTCTCTCGGCCAGCCGGGTCTCGTACGGCGCGGCGCCCCTGGACGGAGCACCGCATCAGTGCTCGTACCCAGCCACGCGCCCCCCACTCACCGGTCCCTGTGACCGGTGAGAGTGAAGACGCGCACACCCGGCCGCGCGGTTGCGCATCTTCATCCCCGTGCAGGGCATTCGCAGGGTACGGCGCCGGCCGGATGCCGCCGGAGCCGGGGTACCGGAGGTGGCCGTGAGCTGGTGGATGTGGCCGGTCCTCGTGGTGGTGGCGGTGGCGGTGCTCGGCGGGCTGCTCCTGTGGGTGCAGGCGCGCCGGCGTGCGGGCACGGTGATCGCCGTCCGACGAGGTGGCAAGCCCTGGGGACGGGGCGCGGGATGAACGAGCTGATGGGAGCGCGTGGGCTGTCCGGACGGCCCGTGGTGACGCTGGGCGGCGACGCGGTCGGCCAGATCAAGGACACGGTGTTCGACGGGGCGGCGGGCCAGGTGTCCGGGTTCACGCTCAGCGGCCGGGGCCTGCTCGCGGGACCGCTGCGCGAGAGCCTGCCGTGGGCCGCCGTGCACGCGCTGGGCCGCGACGCGGTGATGATCCGCGACCGGGAGGCGCTCGCGGAGCGGTCGGTGGTGGTGGCGCGGGGGGAGGCGTCGCACGGCGGGGTGCTCGGCGCGCGGGTCCTCACCGACGAGGGCGCCGAGATAGGGGTGGTCCTGGACGTCGTGGTCGAGGCGGGCACGAGCGGCCGGGTGGCCGGCTTCCGGATCCAGGCACGCCGCTCGCTGGTGCCGGGATCGCGCAGGCGGCGGCGCGACGTGTTCGTGCCGCGCGGCGAGGCCCTCGCCGTGTCCGGGCGGGCCCTGGTCGTCCCCGCGGACGCCGTGCGGTTCGTCGCCGACGACCTCACCGGGTTCGCCGCACGGGTGGCGGCCTTCCGTGCCCGGGGCGCCGACGAGAAGGCGGCACCCGAGCCGGCCGCCCCGGACCCGCTGGATGGGGCGGCCCCCGGCCGAGGGACGCGGAAGGAACCTCTGTCATGACGGCGCTCTCCGAGGTGCGCGGGCTGCCGGTGGTGACCCTCGACGAGGCGCGCGAGGTGGGGGTGTTCGACTCCGTGGCCCTCGACGCGCCGGCCGGACGGATCACCCATGTGCGGGTGACGGGACGGCGCCGTGGCAGCCGGACGGCGCTCGCCTGGCACTGCCTGCACGCGATCGGGCCGGACGCGGTGCTGGTGGAGTCGGAGGTGCCGCCGGGCTCCGAGCAGCCCGCCGCACCGGGCGAGGTGCTGGGGAGCCGGGTGCTGTCCGAGGACGGTGACGACCGCGGGACGGTCCGGGACGTCGTCTTCGACCCGGCCACGGGCCGGGTGGAGAAGGTCCTGACCACGCTGGGCGAGGTGTCGGGCGACCGGCTGCTGGGCCTTGGGGAGTACGCGCTCGTCGTACGGCGGGACTGATCCCGAATGCGGCCGGCGCCGTGGACGCGGTCGGCCCTCCCGGCGGGCGGAACACGGACGGGCTGCTTAGCGTGGCAGGATGAGCGCCCCGACCCCGTCCGACGCAGCCGTCGTCCGCGGCGGCCCTCGACCCGGCGTTTCGCACGGCTGGGTGCGGGCCGTGGCGACGGTGCTGGCCGGGCTGTTCGCCATGGGTGTGCTCGCCGCGCTCGGACTGTGGGCGGCCGGGGGGACGGACCTTCCCGAGGGCGGCTTCCCCCGGGCGGTCGTGGCCACGGTCGTCGTCGCCGTGGGAGGCACCGTCAGGCTGGCGGGCGACGCGGGCGCCCTCGCCGACACGCAGGCGGAACTGACCGCGATGCCGCTGTCGGTGACGCTCGCCGGGGCGCTGGTGATCGCCGCGGGGTTTCTGCGTCCGCTGCGCCACCGGGCGGTGGCGGGGGCGCGCGAACTGGCCCTGTGGGCCGGTCGGATCGGCGCGGTGTGGCTCGTGGCCCTGATCGCCCTCGCACGGGGGGCGCGCCAGACGTTCACGGTCCCGCTCGGTGACGGGGCGATCGGCGATCTCGGTGACCTGTTCGGCCTCAGCCCGAAGATCGGCTACACGACGGATCTGCCGCTCACCCTGCTGTTCGGACTGCTGTGGCTGGCGGGCGTGTTCGTCCTCGCGCTGCTGGTGTCGCGCGGGGCGCCGCTTCCGCCCCGGCTGGTCAAGCCCCAGGAGTCGGTGCGGCCCGCCGCGTTCGCCATGGTGGCGCTGCTGCTGGCGTGTGTCGCGCTGGGCGTGGTGATCGCGCTGGTCGTGGCGGTGACGCGGGAGCGCCCGGCCGAGACGGTCGCCGTGATCCTGCTCGGGCTGCCGAACGTGGTGTGGCCGGCCTTCACTCTCGGTCTCGGGGCGACCTGGACCGGCCGCGTGGACGGGCCTCTGGCGCTGCCGCTGCCGCATCTGCTGGACGAGGTGCTGCGCACCAGGGACCTGGCGACCCTGGACCTGGGCACGCTCGCCGCGCACGACGGACGGGTGTGGTGGCTGGTGGTCGTGGACACGGTGCTGGTCCTCGCGGCGGCCGTGGTGATGGCCGTACGGTCGCCGGCCCGGATCCGGCCCTGGCGGCACGCCCTGCACATGGCCGCGGCACTGGCGCTGACCGCGCTCGTGATCGGTCTGGTCTGCCGGGTGTCGGCGCACTACGGGCTGTCGTTGATCGGCGTCGGTGACCTGAACGGCGGGCTGTCGGGCGTGCTGTTCCTCACGGCGCGGCTGTGGACCGCGATCGGGTTCGCCGCGCTGTGGGGACTGGTGGCCGGGTTCGTCGGGGCGCTGCTCGCTCTCGGGGTGCGCCGCCGGGGCGAGGTGCCCTGACGGGGGCGGTCCCGGACGCCGCTCGTGGTGTCACGGTGTCACCTCCTCATGACCGCGGGTTCGTGGCGGCGCAGCAGGCGCACCACGGCGAGGGCGCACAGGGCCGAGAGGGCGGCGAGCATGCCCATGTCGCGAAGCCACGCGCCCGGTTCGCGCCGGAACAGCGGATCCGTCCGGTCGGGTGCGAGGCGCGCGAGGTCGGTCGTGCCCGCCATCGCGCCGAACGCCCAGCGCGAGGGCACCAGCCAGGACAGCTGGTCGAGCACGGCCACCCCGTCGAGCGTCAGCAGCGCGCCGCAGAACACCACCTGGACGATGGCGAGGAGCACGAGGAGCGGCATGGTGACCTCCTCCTTGCGCACCAGGGCGGAGACGACCAGGCCGAGTGTCATCGCCGTGAAGGCCAGCAGGGCGACGGCCAGGGTGAGTTCCACCAGGGGCGGCATCAGCACCCCCTCGCCCCGGGGCACCCCGAGGTCGACGCCGAGCAGCGCGACCAGGGTGAGCACGACGGCCTGGAGCACGGTGACGGCGCCCAGTACGACGATCTTCGACATGAGGTACGCCGATCGGGACAGGCCGACGGCGCGCTCCCGCTGGTAGATCACGCGTTCCTTGACCAGTTCGCGCACGGCGTTGGAGGCGCCGGTCAGGACGGCGCCGACGCACAGGATCAGCAGCGCGTTCAGCGCCGTCTCCTGGGTGAACCGGCCCTTGGCCAGGGCTCGGGCCATGGCGCCCATCACGAACGGCAGGGCCACCATGATGACGAGGAAGGTGCGGTCGGCGCCCAGGGCGGCCGCGTACCGCCGGACGAGGGTGCCCAGTTGGGCACCCCAGCTCTGCGGCTTCGGCGGTGCGGCGACGGCCGGCGCACGGTCGGGGGCGCGCAGCCGGGGCTGCGCGGAGGAGCCCACGACGTACTGGCGGTGGAGCGCCGACCGCCGGTACTCCCCCGCCCAGTCCCGCTCCCGGTCCCGCTCGAAGGCTTCGAAGGCCTCCGGCCACTGGGGGAACCCGAGGAAGGGCAGGGCTTCGTCGGGCGGCCCGTAGTAGGCGATCCTGCCGCCGGGCGCGAGGACGAGCAGCCGGTCGCACCCGTCGAGGCTGAGCACGCTGTGGGTGACGACGATGACGGTGCGCCCGTCGTCGGCCAGCCCGCGCAGCATGTGCATCACCGAGCGGTCCATGCCCGGGTCGAGGCCGGAGGTCGGCTCGTCCAGGAAGAGCAGCGACGGCTTGGTGAGCAGTTCCAGGGCGACGCTGACGCGCTTGCGCTGGCCGCCCGAGAGGCTGTGGATGGGCTGGTCGGCCCGCTGCCCGAGGCCGAGTTCCTCGATGACCTCCTCGACCCGGGCCCGGCGCTCCTCCTTCGCCGTGTCCTGCGGGAAGCGCAGTTCGGCGGCGTACAGGAGAGCGCGGCGCACGGTGAGTTGAGTGTGCAGGATGTCGTCCTGCGGGACGAGCCCGATGCGCTGGCGCAGTTCCGCGTAGTCGCGGTACAGGTCGCGGCCGTCGTACAGGACGGTGCCGCTGTCCGCGGGGCGCTGCCCGGTGAGGGCGCCCAGCAGGGTCGACTTGCCCGCGCCGCTCGGGCCGACCACGGCGAGCAGGCATTTCGCGCCGACGGGGAACGACACGCCGTCCAGCAGGGTCCTGCGCCCTCGGTCGACGGCCACGGTCAGGTCCTGCACGTCGAGGGAGACCTCGCCGGTGTCGACGTACTCCTGGAGTTCGTCGCCGACCAGGCAGAACACCAGGTGGCCGATTCCGACGATGTCACCGGCGGTGACGGGGGCGCGGCTGACGGGCCGTCCGTTGAGGAAGGTGCCGTTGTGGCTGTCGAGGTCGACGATCTCGTAGGCGCCGTTCGCGTGGGCCCGCAGCTCCGCGTGGCGGCGTGAGACGACGAGGTCGTCGATCACCATGTCGTTGTCGGCGCCGCGGCCGATGCGGATCGTGCGGCTGAGCAGGGGGCGTACGTTCGTCGGCTGCTTGAAGGTGCCGGTGGCGGCGGGCTGGGAGACGAGGGAGGGCCACCGGGTGCTGCGGTCCACGAGGACGGCGCGGGGCCCGTCGGCCGGATTGCCGAAGTGCACCACCGTGCCGGCGCCGACGGCCAGTCGGTGGACGCGGCGGCCTTCGGTGAAGGTGCCGTTGGTGCTCTGTTCGTCCCGGAGCACCCAGTGGCCGTCGGCGGCGTGCAGGGTCGCGTGCCGCCAGGAGACCCGGGCGTCGTCCAGCACGATGTCGTTGGAGGGGTCGCGGCCTATGCGGTAGGCGCGGTCAGGACTCATCACCGTGGAGCCCGTCTCGGTCTCCAGGACCAGGACGGGCGCGGTCGGGGCGGCCGGCCGCTCGATCATGTCCGGAATTCTAGCCATTCGCTCCCATGAACGCCCCTGTTTCGACGGAACCTTCGGGCTCAGGCGGCCGGCGCGGAGAGCGCGGGGACGAACCGCTGCATCCGGAGCGCGTCCACGGACTCCGCGAGCAGCTCGTACTCCGTGGTGTCGTCGCTGACGGCGACACGGATGAGCCGCCCCGCGGCCAACTCATCCGCGGCCCGACCCTGTTGGCGACGGTCGACGCACCAGCCGCGCAGGATGCCCGGCACGTCGGGGACGGTGGCGGCCACCGGAGCCAGGGAGCCGGGCGGGAAGGGAGGTCCGCCGGGGCGCGGGTCGAGGCGTTCGGCGATCCAGGTGGCCCGATCGCGCATCCACCACAGCGCCAGGGCGAGGGTCGGGGCGCGATAGGTGCCCAGCGGCACGCCGACGCGGTGACCGCCGCAGATGCCGTACGCCGTGACATGGCACAGGAATTCGTCGTGCACGATCGTCCCCAATGCGGGTACTCGATGCCGCTCTTCGGGCGTGGCCGCCTCACCCTGTCGCTACGAGTATCGACACTCCTGACACAGTGTCACCACGCCATTTCGGCCAGTCTCGTGGCATATTCACGGGCGCGGTCCGGGTCCGCGCTTACCTGGCGGGTCATCGACGCCCCGTGCGCGGCCGGGCAGAGTGGCGTCACCGGCTCCCGACGGGCACCGCGCCCCGGGTTCCGGTTTCCGACCAGCGCACACGACCTCGTTGGAGGCTGATCCGCCATGTCCGCAGACACCGACCGCTACGAGTCGGCCGCCGCCCGCTACCTCAGGGCGTGGAACGCCGCCGACCCGGGAGCCCGCCGCGAGGCCGTCGCCGCCGCCTGGGCCGAGGACGGCGGCTACACCGATCCGCTGGCCGACGTCCGGGGGCACGCGGAGATCGCCGCCGTGATCGCGGGGGCCCGGGAGCAGTTCCCCGGATTCGGCTTCCGGCTGTCGGGCCGGGTCGACGGGCATCACGACATCGCCCGGTTCGCCTGGGAGTTGGTGAGCGAGACGGACGGGTCGGCGCCTGTCGCCGGGTTCGACGTGGTCACCCTGGACGAGGAGGGGCGCATCCGGTCGGTGCACGGGTTCCTGGACCGCCTTCCGTCGTGATCGACCGGAACCTCACTCCTCGGGCGTGGGCTTGAGGGACAGGGCCAGGTCGTCGTCCTTCACGTCGGCGACGACCGTGTCGCCCGGGCTGAGCGTGCCGTCCAGGAGCATGTTCGACAGGCGGTTGTCCAGTTCGCTCTGGATGGTGCGGCGCAGCGGACGGGCGCCGAACTCCGGCTGGTGGCCGTGCTCCGCGAGCCACTCCTTGGCGGCCTCGGTGACCTCCATGCCGACGTCCTGCGCGCGCAGCCGGCGCCGGGTGCCGTCCAGGAGCAGGTCCACGATCTGCACCAGGTCCTCGCGCACCAGCGCGTGGAACACGATGACCTCGTCGATCCGGTTGAGGAACTCGGGGCGGAAGTGCGCCTGGAGCTCCGCCATCAGATCGTCCCTGATCTCCTCGACGTCGCCCTGGTGGTCCAGGATGTGCTTGGAGGCGATGTTGCTGGTCATGATGACGACGGTGTTGCGGAAGTCGACGGTGCGGCCCTGGGCGTCGGTGAGCCGCCCGTCGTCCAGGACCTGCAGGAGCAGGTTGAACACATCGGGGTGGGCCTTCTCCACCTCGTCGAAGAGCACCACGCTGTACGGCTTGCGGCGCACCGCCTCGGTGAGCTGCCCGGCCTCCTCATAGCCGACGTATCCGGGCGGGGAGCCGACGAGCCGGGAGACGGTGTGCTTCTCCTGGAACTCGCTCATGTCGAAGCGGATCATGCGGTCGGGGTCGCCGAAGAGCAGTTCGGCCAGGGCCTTGGCCAGTTCGGTCTTGCCGACGCCGGTCGGGCCGAGGAAGAGGAAGCTTCCGGTGGGCCGGTCGGGGTCGCCCATGCCGGCCCGGCCGCGCCGAACGGCCTGGGCCACGGCCATGACGGCCTGGTCCTGGCCGATGACGCGCTCGTGCAGCAGGTCCTCCAGCTTCATGAGCCGCTCGCGCTCGGTCTCGGTGAGCTGGGAGACCGGGATGCCGGTCCGCGCGGAGAGCACCTCCGCGATGTCGTCGACGGTGACGGTGAGGGCGGGGGCGCCCTCCTCGCCCTGGTCGGCGAGTTGCCGCTCCAGTTCCGCGATCTGCCGCTTGGCCTCACCGGCCCGCTCGAAGTCCTCGGTGCTGACGGCCTCGTCCTTCTCCCTGCGCACCCGGGCGAGGCGCTCCTCCAGCTCCGAGGTCTCGTCGGTGGCGCCGACGCCGCGCAGCCCGACGCGGGCGCCGGCCTGGTCCATCAGGTCGATGGCCTTGTCGGGCAGGAACCGGTCGCTGATGTAGCGGTCGGAGAGGGCGGCCGCGGCGTCCAGCGCCTCGTCCGTGTACCGCACCTGGTGGTGGGCCTCGTAGGAGTCACGCAGCCCGCGCAGGATCTCGACCGTCTCGTCCACGCTCGGCTCGGGCACCATGACCGGCTGGAAGCGCCGTTCGAGCGCGGCGTCCTTCTCGACGTGCTTGCGGTACTCGTCGATGGTGGTGGCGCCGACGACGCTGAGGTCGCCGCGGGCCAGTGCGGGCTTGAGGATGTTGCCCGCGTCCATGGAGCCGTCGCCGGTGGCGCCGGCGCCCACGACCTGGTGCATCTCGTCGATGAAGAGGATGATGCCCTTCTGCGCCTGGGTGACCTCGTCGATGACCTTCTTCAGGCGTTCCTCGAACTGCCCCCGGTACTGCGCGCCCGCGACGAGGCCCGCCATGTCCAGGGAGACCACGCGCCGGTCCTTGAGCGCCCTCGGCACCTCGCCGCCCACGATGCGCTGGGCCAGGCCCTCCACGATGGCGGTCTTGCCGACGCCCGGGTCCCCGATCAGCACGGGGTTGTTCTTGGTGCGGCGGGAGAGGACCTCCACGGTCTGCTCGATCTCGCCGGCCCGGCCGACCACCGGGTCCAGACGTCCGCCGCGGGCCTCCTCGGTGAGGTCCCGCCCGTACTCGTCCAGCGTGGGCGTGTCGGAGGGACCGCCGCTCTGCTGACCCGGGCGTCCGGTGCCGCCGAGCGCCCCCGGCGAGGCGCCCTCCGCCTTCAGGAGCCGGGCCAGCGGGGAGCGCGGATCGTCCAGGAGGCCGGCGAGGATGTGCTCGGGGCCGATGTAGGAGGCCCCGGCCGCCTGGGAGCGGGCGTGGGCGGCCAGCAGTGCGCGCTTGGCCGCCGGCGTGAGCGCGGGCTCCCCCTCGCCGGTGCCCGAGGGCAGTGCCTGTTCCAGGTCGGTGGCGAGCCTGTGCGGATCCGCTCCCGCCTGCTCCAGCACCTGGCGCGCCGCCGGGACCTGGGTGGCCGCCCACAGCAGGTGGGTGGCGTCCAGGTCGCTGCCGTCCGCCGCCGCCCGCGCGCCGGCGGCGGCGAGCAGTTCCTGCGAGGAGTCGCTGAGCAGGCGTCCGATGGGGACGCGCTGCACCGCCGGCGGGGAGGTGGCCGGGCTCATGCCGAAGAACCGGTTGAAGAGTTCGGAGAACGGGTCGCCAGACCCGAAGGGCGAGATCGTCACGATTGACCACCCGTCCGGCGGGCGACACACGGCCGCGCGTCGCCCGCCGTAGTCGATGTGCCCCTACCCGTCCAGTCTTGGCCAGCGCGTGGCGTCCCACAACCGCACACGGGTGCGGCGCGCGTCGGCCGCCCGCGTCCTCACGCGTGCGGCCGCGGCCGCTCCAAGGGCCGCACGATCGCGTCGACGCGCGCGAGCTCCTCCGCGTCGAAGTCCAGGTTGCGGACGGCGGCGACGCTGTCCTCCAGCTGCCGGGCGCTGCTCGCGCCGACCAGGGCGGAGGTCACCCGGCCGCCGCGCAGGACCCAGGCGAGGGCCAGCTGTGCCAGCGACTGGCCGCGCTCCCTGGCGATGCCGTCGAGCGCGCGCAGCCGCCGTACGAGGTCGTCGGTGACCGCGTCCGAGGTCAGGAAGGGGCTGTCGCTCGCGACGCGTGAGTCCGGGGGGACGCCGTCCAGGTAGCGGTCGCTGAGCAGTCCCTGTTCCAGCGGCGAGTAGACGATGGAGCCCATCCGCAGCTCGTCCAGGGTGTCCAGGAGGCCGTCCTCGGGGCGGCGGTCGAGCATCGAGTAGCGCGGCTGGTGGATCAGCGCCGGGGTGCCCAGCGCGCCGAGGACGCGGGCGGCCTCGCGGGTCTGCTCCGGGGAGTAGTTGGACAGGCCGACGTAGAGCGCCTTGCCCTGCTGGACGGCGGTGTGCAGGGCGCCCATCGTCTCTTCCAGCGGGGTCCGGGGGTCGGGGCGGTGCGAGTAGAAGATGTCGACGTACTCCAGGCCCGTCCGCCGCAGGCTCTGGTCGAGGGAGGACCGCAGGTGCTTGCGCGAGCCCCATTCCCCGTGGGGGCCGGGCCACATGAGGTGGCCGGCCTTGGTGGAGACGACGAGTTCGTCGCGGTGGGACGCGAAGTCGGCCCGCAGCGCGTCGCCGAGGGCGGACTCGGCGGCGCCCGGCGGGGGCCCGTAGTTGTTGGCGAGGTCGAAGTGCGTGACACCGAGGTCGAACGCGCGGCGCAGGATCTGCCGCTGGGTCTCCACCGCTCGGCCGGGGCCGAAGTTGTGCCACAGGCCGAGGGACAGCGCGGGCAGGTCGAGGCCGCCGCGTCCGGCACGGCGGTAGGGCATGGTCCGGTAGCGGGCGGGGTCTGCCGTGTACAACGTGCGCTCCCTGTTCCATGTGGGGGTGGCCTTCGACGATCCGCCCCCACTGTGGCCCGCCGCCCGAGCAGCGGTCCAACAGGAGAATCGGATGAGATTGAGCGGTTAGGCTGCTCAATCATGGAACTGCGCCACCTTCAGCACTTCGTCGCCGTCGCCGAGGACCGCCACTTCACCCGGGCGGCGGAACGGCTGATGGTGTCCCAGTCGGGCCTGTCCGCCTCCGTGCGCGCGCTGGAGCGGGATTTGCGGGCCCCGCTGTTCGTCCGCACCACCCGCAGCGTCACGCTCACCGAGGCGGGCCGGGCCCTGCTGGTGGAGGCCGAACGCGTGCTGGCGCAGGTGCGCGCGGCGCACGAGGCGGTGGCCGCCGTCCAGGGCGTGCTGCGCGGCACGCTCGCGCTGGGCACCGAGCAGTGCATCGCCGGGGTGGACGTGGCACGGCTGCTCGCCCGGTTCCGGCGCGGCCACCCCGATGTGGAGATCCGGCTGCGGCAGGCGGGGTCGGGCGCGCTGGCCGAGGAGGTGGCGGCGGGCCGGCTGGACCTGGCGTTCGCGGTCCGTACCGGGGACGGCGGCGAACAGCTGCGCTCGGTCGCGCTGACGAGCGAACCGATGACCGTGCTGTGCCGTCCCTCGCACCCGCTCGCGCGGGCAGGCACGGTCACGCCCGAGGATCTGGGCGGTGAGGCGTTCGTGGACTTCCACCCGGACTGGGGGCCGCGCCGCACGACCGACGCCGTCTTCGCCGGGGCGGGTGTGCGGCGGACGGTTCCGCTGGAGGTCAGCGATGTGCACAGTCTGCTGGAACTGGTCCAGGAGGGGCTCGGTATCGCCGTCGTGCCCCGCCACTTCGGGTCCAAGCGGGAGGCCGCGGGCCTGGTGTCGCTTCCGGTGAAGGGCGCCGCCGTCTACGAGACCGTGGCCGTGCTCCCCCCGGAGGAGGCCACCAGTCCGGCGGCCCGGGCGCTGATGGGCCTGCTCACCGGCGACACCGAGGACGGTTCGGGCGCCGCGTGACCGGTCGGCCGCACGAGGGGTCCGCGGGCGCGGCCCCGCGGCACGCGCGGCCCGCCGGCCGGGAACGGCGGACGGGGACGGTCTTGATGCGCGATGGTGGAGGCATGCTCGCAAAGGACATCCTCATCGACGCGTACGGCCGCATCCAGGAAGAGGTCCACTCCGCGGTCCAGGGCCTGGACCCGGACGCGCTGTGCCACCGGCCGGGAGGCAGCGGCAACTCCATCGCGTGGCTCGTCTGGCACCTGACCCGTGTTCAGGACGACCACGTCGCCGATGCCGGCGGCTTCGAACAGCTCTGGCTCTCGCAGGACTGGGCCGAGCGCTTCGGACTCGACCTGCCCCGCGCGGACACCGGGTACGGGCACACCTCGGGGCAGGTGGCCAGGGTGCGGGTGGAGTCGGGCAGTCTGCTCACCGGGTACCACGACGCGGTGCACGAGCGCACGGTCGACTTCCTGCGCGGGCTGACCGCCAAGGACTTCGAGCGCGTCGTGGACGAGCGCTGGGACCCCCCGGTCACCCTGGGCGTGCGCCTGGTCAGCGTCCTGTCCGACGATCTGCAGCACGTCGGACAGGCCGCCTATCTGCGAGGGCTGCTTCAGAGCGCGGCCTCGTAGCCGGGCAGGATCACCTCGCGGAGGAGGGCGTTGCGCTCGTCGAACGGGATGAAGGCGCTCTTGACCGCGTTCACCGTGACCGTGCGCAGGTCCTCGACCGTCCAACCGGCCTCCTGGACCAGCAGGGACATCTCGCGGGTCATGCTGGTGCCGGAGACCAGACGGTTGTCGGTGTTGAGGGTGACCCGGAAGCCGAGGTTCTTCAGCTCCGTGATCGGGTGGTCGGCGATCGAGGTGGCGGCGCCGGTCTGGAGGTTGGAGGTCGGGCACATCTCCAGGGCGACGCGGCGGTCGCGCACCCAGCTCGCGAGACGGCCGAGCTTTCCGTCCACGATGTCCTCGGTGATGCGGACACCGTGGCCGATGCGCTGGGCCCCGCAGACCTGGAGGGCCTGGTGGATGCTGGGCAGGCCGTGCGCCTCACCGGCGTGGATCGTGAACGGCACGCTCTCGGCGCGCAGGTGCTCGAACGCGGCGAGGTGGTCGGCGGGCGGGAAGCCGTCCTCGGCGCCCGCGATGTCGAACCCGACCACACCGGCGTCGCGGTAGGTGACGGCGAGTTCGGCGGCCTCACCGACGCGGTCGAACATCCGCATGCCGCAGAGCAGGGTGCCCACCCGGACGGGGGTGCCGGCCGCGGCGGCCTTGGCCATACCGGTGGCGAGGCCCTCCTGCACGGCCTCCACGACCTCGCCCAGCGACAGCCCGCCGTTGGTGTTGAGCTCGGGGGCGTAGCGCACCTCGGCGTACACGACGCCGTCGGCGGCGAGGTCCAGCACGTACTCCTCGGCCACGCGCAGCAGGCCCTCGCGGTTCTGCATGACGGCGAGGGTGTGCTCGAAGGTGGCGATGTAGCGGACCAGGTCGCCGGAGTTCGCGGCCTCGTAGTACCAGGCGGCCAGCTCGTCGGCGTCGGTGGTGGGCAGGGTGTGCCCGACCTCGGCGGCGAGCTCGACGACGGTGGACGGACGCAGTCCGCCGTCGAGGTGGTCGTGCAGGACGACCTTGGGGAGGCGGCGGATCACGTCGGCGTCTACGCGCGTAGCAGTCATGGTGGGTCTTTCCTTGGGCGGGCGGTTCGAAACGGCGGGAGGGCGGGTCAGCCGGCGGGCTGGAGCAGGTCCCAGCGGTTGCCGTGGAGGTCCTCGAAGACGGCGACGGTGCCGTAGGGCTCGTGCCGGGGCTCCTCCAGGAAGGTCACGCCGGCCGCGACCATGCGGGCGTGGTCGCGGGAGAAGTCGTCGGTGTGCAGGAAGAAGCCGACGCGTCCGCCGGTCTGGTCGCCGACCCGGCCGCGTTGGCCGTCGTTCTTGGCGCGGGCCAGCAGCAGGCCGGTGCCGTGGCCGGGCTCGCCGGGCTCGACGACGACCCAGCGGGACCCGTCGGGCCGCGGTTCGTCGGCGGCGAGCCGGAAACCGAGGGCGTCGGTGTAGAAGCGGATGGCCTCGTCGTAGTCGTCGACGAGGAGGGTGACCAGGGCGATACGACGCATCGGACCTTCCAGGGCGGCGGGGTTATACGTAACACGTAGCGTACGACATCCAGCCGCCGAGCCGGGCGCGCGGGGTGTGCGATGCGGCACAGCGCCGACCCGGCCCCCAGGGCCCCGGCCCGGCCGGGACGACGGCGAGCCGCGGTCGGGGCCGGTGTCCGGCGTCTCGGGAGGGCCACGGCGAGCGTGAACGGCCACGGCGGGACCACGGGTGGCGGCATCGCGGACGGGTGCGCCGCAACGGGTGCGTCGAGGGGGCTGCCGCACGCGAGGGGCGTCACGGACGGCGGGAGGGAGGCGCGGAAGGGGCGGAGGTCACCCCTCTTCGGGTTCCAGCAGGTCCCGCAGGACCCGCTCGTCGTCCTCGGTCAGCTGGGCCACGAAGCGGGCCAGCACCGTGCGCCGGTCGCTGTCGCGGTCGAGTTCGGTGTGCATGCGCCGGGCGGTGAGGCCGTGGGCGTCCTGGACGGGACGGTAGGCGTAGCCCCGGCCCTGACGGCTGCGGTCGACGACGCCCTTCTCGTGCAGCCGGGACAGGATGGTGGTCACCGTCGTCCGGGCGAGCCCCGCGCCGAGGCTCAGCTGCACCTGCCCGGGGGTCTGCGGGACGCCCGCGGCCCACAGGGCGGCCATGACGCTCGCCTCCAGTTCGCCCGCCGGACGGCGCTCGTCCTTCGCTTCGGCCATGGGAACCTTCCTCACCCCGCATTCGTCTACATCTCCGTAGACCGTCTACAGAATTGTAGTCTTCATGGACCCGGCCGTGACCGGTCCGTCCACCATTATGAGAGGAGCCCTATGACCAGGGGTGCGGCTTCGCGCACGGCGGCGGTGGTCGCGCTGGTGGCGTTCGTGCTGCTGACGGCGGCCGTGGCGGCACACGGCGGAGCGCCGGTGTACGGCGACGAGGCCCTGCTGCGCTGGTCCGTCGGCCATCGCCCGTCCACGGCCCTCGCGGCGGCCCGCGCGCTGACCGCCACGGGCACGGGGCTGGTCCCCTATCTGCTCGCGGTCCTGGCGGGCCTGCTGGCGGCGCGCTCATGGCGGGGGCGCGCCGGCGCGATCGCCACCTGCGTCGCCTGCCTCGCCCTGGGCCAGCTCGTGCGCTACGGCCTGATGTCCCTGATGGCGCGCCCCCGCCCGGCGACGGCGGACCGGGCCGTCGAGACCTGGGGCTCGTCGTTCCCCTCCGGGCACGCGACGACCGCGGCGATGGCCGCAGGCCTGGTCGTCCTGGCGGTCCTGGCGCGCGCGCCGCGCGGCGGGCCCTTCATCGTGGCCGCGGTCGTCGGCTGGGGCGCCCTGATCGGCCTCACCCGGGTGTACCTGGGAGTCCACTGGCTCTCCGACGTGATCGGTGGCTGGCTGCTGGCCGTGAGCTGGCTCGGCTTGTGGGCCTACGCCGCCCGCCGGCTGCCGCGCCCCCGCGAACCCGGCGGGGGGAAGCCGGGCCCGGCACACCGCGCACAGCACCACGACACGCCCACGGACTAAAGTGCTGGCGCACACGCAGGTACGCGTGCGGCCCGTTCGCGCCGCACGCCGACCGACCCACACGATCGAGGAGCAACCGTGACCGACCTGGCGTCCATATCCGTGCAGCAGGACATCGCCCGGGACCTCCAGGTGAGCACGTCCTTCGACGCGGAGCGGGAGATCGAGCGCCGGGTGGCCTTCCTCGCCCACCAGCTGACCTCGACCGGCCTGCGCTCGCTCGTGCTGGGCATCAGCGGCGGCGTGGACTCCACGACCACCGGCCGCCTGTGCCAGCTCGCGGTCGAGCGGGTGCGGGCGGAGGGCGGGCAGGCGACGTTCGTCGCGATGCGGCTGCCGTACGGCACCCAGGCCGACGAGAAGGACGCGCAGCTCGCGCTGGAGTTCATCCGGCCCGACCGGACGCTGACGGTGGACGTGCGGCCCGCCGCCGACGCCGCGCTGCTCGCCGTGGTCGACGCCGGCACCGCCTTCCGCGACGAGCACCACCGGGACTTCGTGCACGGCAACATCAAGGCCCGGCAGCGCATGATCGCCCAGTACGCGGTCGCGGGCGCGCAGGAAGGCCTGGTGGTGGGCACCGATCACGCCGCCGAGGCGGTCTCCGGCTTCTTCACCAAGTTCGGGGACGGCGCGGCGGACGTCGTGCCGCTCACCGGCCTCACCAAGCGGCGCGTGCGGGCCGTGGCACAGGCTCTCGGCGCACCGTCCGAGCTGGTCGGCAAGACCCCGACCGCGGATCTGGAGACCCTGGACCCGGGCAAGCCCGACGAGGACGCCCTCGGCGTGTCCTACGACGACATCGACGACTTCCTGGAGGGCAAGCCGGTCGGCGAGGCCGCCTTCTCCACCATCGCCGGGCGCTACCGGCTGACCGAGCACAAGCGGCAGCCGCCGATCGCGCCCTGACCGGTCCCGGTGCCGCGCCGGGCGACGTTCGCCCCCCGTCGCGGTGCCCGGCACGCTCCCCCGAGCTCCACGCGCAGGAGATCCCCCTCGCCGCGCCGGCCGAGAACCCGAGTACGACCCGTACGAGGGCTTCCGGCCGGGCGCGCCGGGAGCACCCACCGGGCACCGCTCCCCGACGGGCGAACCGTGCCTGCCGCGGCCCGGGGACGCGGTGCGAGACCGGGCCGGGGCCCGCGAGCGGACCCGGCTGCCCTCCTCTCACCGCCTGACGGCCTCCGCTCAGGCCGCGGGGGCCTGGGGTCGTGCGGCGGCGAGGCGCGTCAGGTCGTCCTGGGTGAGTCGCAGCTCGCCGGCGGCCACGTTCTCCCTCAGATGCTCCGGGTCGCCGGTGCCCGGGATGGCCAGCACCTGGGGTCCCAGCTGGAGCGTCCACGCCAGCCGGACCTGCGCGGGCGTGGCCCCGTGCGCCCGCGCGACGGCGGCGACCGCCTCGTCCACGCCGCCCTGGGCGGCCTCGGCCGCGCCGTGCTCGGCGCCCTGCCCGGCGAGAGCGAAGAAGGGTACGAACGCGATCCCCTGCTCGCCGCAGAGCCGCAGCAGTTCCTCGGTGCCCGGGTCGGGCGCGTGGAGTCCGTACTCGTTCTGCACGCACACCACCGGTGCGATCCGCTGCGCCTCGGCGAGGTGCCGGGGCTCGACGGCCGAGACGCCGAGGTGCCGGATCAGCCCGGCCTCCCGCAGTTCGGCGAGCGCGCCGAAGTGCTCCGCGATCGAGTCCCAGCTGCGGGCCCTGCGCAGATTGACCACGTCCAGGTGGTCCCGGCCCAGCTGGCGCAGGTTCTCCTCGACCTGTCCGCGTAGTTGGTCCGGCCGGGCCCAGGTGCCCCACTCGCCCGAGGGGTCGCGGTGCGGGCCGACCTTGGTGACGATGACCAGATCGTCCGGGTAGGGCCCGAGGGCGCTGTTGATCAGCTCGTTCGCGGAGCGCAGCGAGGAGAAGTAGAAGGCGGCCGTGTCGATGTGGTTGACGCCGAGCTCGACGGCCCGGCGCAGCACGGCGATCGATCGCGTACGGTCGCTCGGCCTGCCGAGGTGGAAGGCGGCGCTGCCCGTCAACCGCATCGCGCCGAAGCCGACGCGGTGGACGGGCAGGTCGCCGCCCAGGTTCCAGGTGCCCGCGGCTCTCGCGGTGATCATCGTCGAGGACATCAGCGGATGATGGCACATCAGGACCGCCGTGGCACAGGCGTCGCGCGGAACCGGGCACCCGGCGGGACGGGGACGGAACCTGACGGAGCCTGACGGAACCTAGGGGTAGGTGTAGGTGTTCAGGAGGTTCACGGCCGACGTCGGGTCGCCCAGGTCGTAGCGGTCGACCGCCAGGTAGTTGGGCTTCCTGCGGGCGGCGGGCTGGCAGAACCGCCGGGCCCGGTCGGCCAGTTTGGTGTTGTCGGTCTGCGCGGTGGGCGCGATGGTCACATCGCGGAAGTGGTTCATGACGAACAGCGGGTCGAAGCCGGGCTCGGTGCGGGTGAGGGGCACGCCGCCCCAGCGGCTCACGCAGGTCCAGTCGGAGGTGCCGATGCCGGACCCCATGGACCAGTAGTTCTCCACCGTCCAGTCCCGCTGGTACATCACCCCGAAGCTGTCGCGGGTGAGCCCGGCGGCCTCGTCCGCAGCCCGGTCGTGGTCGCTGAAGATCAGCAGCCGGTGGCCGGAGGCGATCATGTCGGCCACCTTCGGCCAGCCGTTCTGGCGCACCCCGGCCTGGTCGGGCCTGAAGAGCACGTCCTGCAGTCCGTTCACCCGGGTGATCTCGCCCCGCAGGACGCCCGGGTCGACGTAGTCCTCCAGGAAGACGGTGGCCACCTGGTCGGGGTGCGCCTTGAGGAAGGACACGATGCGCTGGAGGTCCACCCACAGGGCGACCGGCCTGCTGACCAGGAAGCAGCTGTCGTGGCAGAGGATCGCCCCGTCGGGGGTCTGATGGATGTCCAGCATGAACCCGCGTACACCGTCGGCGAGTTGCCGGTCGATACCGCGTGTCTGGTTGGGCACCAGGTTCACGAAGGGGGGTGCGAAGCCGCCGTCGACGCCGTTGGCGTACGCGTTGTGGGCGGTGAGGAAGGTGACCTGGTCCAGGGTGCGCCGGTCGGCGGAGGGCATGGGGCGCGTGGGCGGGTCGACCGGCGTCAGGTACCAGGAGGCGAGGTCGCCCGGGGAGCCGACGGCGAGTTGCGCCGGGGAACCGGCGCCCACGGTGAGATAGCGGTCGCCCGCCGGGTCCTTGAGCGTGTACCGGTCGTTTCCGACGGGTGCGATGTCCCAGACCGCGTCCGGGCTCGCGCAGGCGACGGTGCGGGCCTGGTCGCCCGAGCGGCCGAGGCAGCTGCCCGCGGTGTCCGCGTTCTCCAGGACGGAGGACGTCGCCGGGGACGGCGCGGGTCTCAGGTTCCACCGCTGGTGGTCCTCGTCGCCCTTGGGGCTGTGCTGTTCGACGGTTGCCCCGTTGGCGGCCGCGTCGAGGCCGGTGACGGCGCTCTGCACGTAGTAGCCGCCCGTGGTGGGGACCGCGGCGGCGGCGGTGACGGCCGGGGGCGCCGCGATCGCGGCGGCCAGCGCGGCGGCCGCGGCGATCAGGGCGTGGGGAGTGCGCATGTGGTGCCCCTTCGTTCGGCTTTTGGTCAGGGGCATGACATCACGGGCACCGGGTGGACGTCAGCAGTCGTGCGTGGCATACCAGGCCGGACTCTCCGGGTGGTCGCCCTTCGGGGTGAACGGGCTCAGGAGCCGGGAGCCGTCCACCGTGCGGCCGTTGACCCGGACGAGGGACAGATCGACGTAGCTGAAGGGCCCGCGACTTCGGAGGTCCGAGATGCGCGTTCGTTCCCGTACCGGCTGCGTGGTCCCCCGAACTGACGGTGCGCGTGGAGCCTGGTCGCTGCCGTAAAGCCTGCGCCTGGGTGACCTGACCTATATTCAGTTGACGACGTGCAATCAGCGATGAAACGCTGATACAGCGTCACAAATGGGGCGCTCGTACAACACCAACTCCTCTTGACCACGAGGAGAACAAAGGGGGAACACATGCTCCACAAAACTGCGGCCAAGGCAGGGCTTGCTGCTACTGCCGCCTTATCGGCTCTGCTGATCCCGGCAGCCGGTTCCGCGTCCGCCGCGTCCCCCGTCGGGGCTTCCGTCACCGCACGGGCCGACAGCTATGACACCACGTGCAGGAGTCACAGCCGCACCTATGTCCTGAAGAAATACTACCGTCGGGTACCCGTTGGCCCTCCCACCTTCTACACCCTGCGCTGTGGCACAAGCACGTGGGGATGGAAGCACATCAAGGCGCGGCACGGCTGGAACAGCACGATGGACCGGAAAATAAGCGCTGCCATCGGCAACGGGAGCCCCAACGGCCGCGGCGGTTACTCCACCTACCTCAATCAGTGCCCGCGAGTGGAGAAGTTCCGCACCATCATCGGTACCCCGGCTGGGAGCAACGACCTCCTGACGGCCTACAACGTCGACCAACCGGCCGCCGCCGGCGCAGCTCGCTGCTGACTACGGTGCCGGAGGGCGGGCCGAGGCGAAAGGGCGGATACCCATGGAGGAACAGACACCAGCCGAGCAGGCTCTGAGCCGTTCGTACGTCGCCGCTGACGGACTCCGGTTCGAGGTCATCAGAATGACGGTCGAGCATCATCCGGACCGCAGCGCGACGTTGAGGTACTGGCTGACTGTGCGCCGCCAAGACCAGCCGGATGAACGTTGGGTCGTCACCCTCCTCTGGGAGGACAAGTCCTGGGCGGATGTGCTCGGCTCACCCGCGCCCCCTCCCGACCGGCTGCTGCAGCTCGTGCACCTCGTCCACGCCCATCTGGAAGAGTGGTGGGACACGAAGGGACACAACCGGCAGTCAGCAAAGATGGGACGGCGGCTTACCTGACCCGTCCCGCCCACGCAGCACCGCTCTCCTTCTTCCTTCCGCCGAAGTCGCCTGCCCGGCGCTCTGCGGCTTCGAGGCCTCTACGGGCGGGCCACGTCATGGCTCGCCCGTAGAGGCGATGGCCGGGCTGCGGGGCAAGATCGGGCTGTTACTCGCTTCCAGGTGACGTCCCTGGCGGCAGAGGCCGCCGCAGGGGTGCCGCCCGGCCTGTGCAGTCCAGCGCCAACACGGACCCGGCGCCTTAAGGGCTGTCCCGCAACGTTGAGGTGGTCGGTTGAGAGACCGAGAGGTTCGCCGCTTATCGTCCTGTTGTGCAGTTGCCTCGGGATCCGTCGAACGCCGCCCACGTCCTGATGGCGGCGTTTCCGACCCGTCTTGCCCGTGACGTGCAGAGTGTCCTGGCGGTCATGCCAGAGGCCAGCTCCGCACCGATGACGCCCTTCGAGGTCGAGGTGCGGGGCGAGACCGTGGTCATCCCGTCGCGCATCTACAACGAGGAACCGGCCACCGGATTCGAGCGGGCCCTGTCCGGAACCCAGCAGATGATTCTGCACGGCCTGTACTCCCGGCACCACGATGGCCGGGTCCGCCAGCGGCACCTCGAGCAGATCACGGCGTCGGGTGAGCCGTGGGCGGTCCCGTTCGTGGTGCAGTTGGCTGGCGAGTACGTGCTGGAGATCATTGAGTCGATCGAACGGGGGCTGCCCGGGCTCGCGGAGCCGGGCTCGACCCAGCGCAAGCTCTACGGCGAGTTCATCGCTCGCAACCCGGCCTTCTTCGCACGCATTGAGCGGCGCGTGGTGAGCTACTGGTCGTGCTATTACCGCTGGAAGTACGGAGCGTTTGGGATGTATCCCGGATGCGTCCTCTTGGAGGCGTTCCGGGCCGCTGTCGTGGAGCAGGTGGGCGCGCAGTGGCCGAGGCACACGCCGCCCCCACTGGCGGACGCGAGTGGGAGACCTGCGTGAGCAGTTTATGATCATCCTGCCCCCGCCCCGTGCGCGGTACGCCCTCCGCTATCGGGCTTTGCCCCAAGGCCGTCCTCACCCTCCATTTGACCGGCTCGGAGTGAAGGGCTCAGAGTGAAGATGGAAAGGCTCAGCCCCAACTCCTCCTCCCCGTCCATGACCGCAAGTCGGCGCGAAGCCGGCGTCATCTGGTTCTCCGCGATTTGCGTATCGCGATCGCGACGCCTGCCCCGGCGATAATTCCAAGGACGACCAGGATTCCGAGTGGAAATTTCGGCATCGCGAGGTGAGCCAGATAGATGCCGCTCACGCCAGCAATGGCAGCGACAAGGGATCCGATACGGTCCGGTTTACGATCTGGTGAGCGCATTCGTGTCGTCTTTTCAGCCCCATCGGTAACTGCCCATTCCGGCTGCGCAGCCGGAGCCGCCGGTGACCCCGGCCAAGCCCCAGTCGACTGACCCAGCCCGGAAACCATATGTGATGACCGGCCCAGCTCCGGCTCAGCCCCACCACGCGGATTGCGCAGCACACGGCCGCCCCAGCCCACAACACCGTCATAGGCTCGACGCACCTTGAGGACTGTGGGCGCAACCGAGGTGTCGCCGCGCAGGTTGGCGAACTACACGTCACGCGCCCACCCGGGACGGCAGGGCCCGGCCGCGGGCCCGCGGGGCTCTGTCTCCACCGGTCCGGGGCCGGACGCCGACGGCAGGGCCCGGCGGCCGACCCGCGCGGCCCTGTCCCTGCCGGTCCGGGGCCGGAGGCGGGCGTCATGCTGCCCCTCCCGGCGCCCTGAACGGCCGGGCGGCGCACCGGATGTGACCGCTGGTCAGTCGCCCTCGCGGGCCGGGACCACCACCAGGAACGCGTCCGACTTCAGGTCCATGACGACCTTGGCGGGCTCTCCCTCGGCGCGGCGCGCCGCCGCGTACTCCTCAGCCGGCCACGACCCGCGGGGAGACCCCGCGGGAAACTGCTCCAACACCTTCGCACCCATGGCGGAACACACCTCCATCGTCCGTGGACGGACTCGCCCGAACGACCGCTTTCGTGGGAATCCGGTTGCCCCCGCTCGACGCGAACATGTCGTACGGGGGCGACCTGACTCCGGGCGCCACCCCGCCAGGTGGCGTAGGGATGCATCCGCGGCGGCCCCCGGCGGGGAAGAGGTTCACGAGGGCGGCATACACGGCACGGGAGGAACGGGACCGATGAACGGCGACGAGGCACGACCGGGGCCGCTGTGCCTGGTGACCGGGGCGACGGGCTACATCGGCGGCCGGCTCGTCCCGGAGCTGCTCGACGCGGGCTTCCGGGTGCGCTGCCTGGTCCGCTCGCCGAGCCGGCTGCGTGACCATCCCTGGGCACGTGAGGTCGAGGTGGCGGCCGCCGACGTCTGCGACGCCGACTCGGTGGACCGGGCGATGGAGGGCGTCGACATCGCCTACTACCTGGTGCACTCCCTCGGCACGGGCAGGGACTTCGAGAAGACCGACCGCGAGGCCGCGCGTGTCTTCGGCGGCCGGGCCCGGGCGGCGGGCGTGCGCCGCATCGTCTACCTCGGCGGGCTCACCCCCCAGGGCGTCCCGGAGCGGGAGCTGTCCCCGCATCTGCGCTCGCGCACCGAGGTCGGGCGCATCCTGCTGGGCTCCGGGGTCCCCACCACCGTGCTGCGGGCCGCCGTCATCATCGGCTCGGGGTCGGCCTCCTTCGAGATGCTGCGCTACCTCACCGAACGCCTGCCCGTCATGGTCACCCCGAGCTGGGTGCACACCCGGATCCAGCCCATCGCGGTGCGGGACGTGCTGCGGGTGCTCGTCGGCAGCGCGACGATGCCCGAGGAGGTGAACCGCGCCTTCGACATCGGCGGACCCGACGTGCTGACCTACCGCGACATGATGATCCGCTATGCGGCGGTCGCGGACCTTCCGCCCCGGGTCATCCTCTCCGTGCCGGTCCTCACCCCCGGCCTGTCCAGCCTCTGGGTGGGCCTGGTGACGCCTGTGCCGAGGTCCATCGCCCGACCGCTCACCGAGTCCCTGCGCCACGAGGTCGTCTGCCACGAGCACGGCATCGAGGAGTACGTGCCCTCGCCCGCCGGGCATCCCGTCCCGTTCGACGAGGCGGTGCGCCTCGCGCTGCGGCGGGTGCGGGAGGCCCGGGTGACGACACGCTGGTCCTCGGCCTCGCTGCCCGGCGCGCCCAGCGATCCGCTGCCCACCGACCCGGGCTGGGCCGGCGGCAGCCTCTACAGCGACCGGCGCCAAATCCTGGTCGACGCGCCGCGCGAGGCCCTGTGGCGGGTGATCGAGGGCATCGGCGGCGACAACGGCTGGTACTCCCTGCCCCTGGCCTGGGCGGCGCGCGGCTGGCTGGACCGGCTGGCCGGCGGGGTCGGGCTGCGCCGGGGCCGGCGCGACGCGCAACGGCTGCGGGTCGGCGACTCGCTGGACTTCTGGCGGGTGGAGGAGATCGAGCCCGGGCATCTGCTGCGGCTGCGGGCCGAGATGCGGCTGCCCGGGCTCGCCTGGCTGGAGATGTACGCCGAGGGGAACGGCGACGGCGCTTCGCGCTACCGGCAGCGTGCCCTGTTCCATCCGCACGGGCTGCTCGGGCACGCCTACTGGTGGAGCGTGTCCCCGTTCCACGCCGCCGTGTTCGGGGGCATGGCCCGCAACATCGCCCGCGCAGCCGCCCGGTACGAGAGCGCCCGCCAGGAGGAGCACCGGACGGCGCGCTGACGTCCGCATCCGCCGGGGGCCGCCGTACGGAAGCAGTCCACAGTCCACCGTCCGCGTACCCGGAGCACCGCCATGAACGTCTCGGTCGTCCTGTTCACCGCCGATCTGCGCCTGTACGACCACCCCGCGCTGCGGGCGGCCCTGGACGGCTCGGAGCAGGTGGTGCCCCTGTTCGTACGGGACCCGGCCGTGGACGCCCTCGGGTTCGCCGCCCCCAACCGGCTGGCGTTCCTCGCCGACTGCCTGGAGGACCTCGACCGCGGTCTGCGCGCCCGCGGCGGCCGTCTCGTCGTCCGCTCGGGCGACGTCGTCGACGAGGTGTGCCGGGTGGTGGCCGAGGCGGACGCGGACGAGGTGCACATGGCGGCCGACGTCAGCGCCTACGCCCACCGGCGCGAGGCGCTGCTGCGGCGCGCCCTGGAGGAGCGGGGCCGCCGGCTGCACGTCCACGACACGGTGACCGGCGTCGTGCCGCCGGGCGCGGTGACCCCGGCGGCCCGGGACCACTTCGCCGTCTTCACCCCGTACTTCGGGCACTGGTCCCGGCAGCACCCCCGCGACGTCCTCGGCGCGCCGCGCGTCGTCCGGGTACCGGAGGCGGTCGGCTCGCAGGGGCTTGGCTCGCGCCGCGAGCTGACGGGGCTGTCGCCGGGGCTCGCGCGCGGCGGGGAGCGGGAGGGCAGGGAGCGGCTCACCGCCTGGCTGCGCGACGGCGTCGCCGGCTACGAGGACCGCCACGACGACCTCGCGGGCGACGCCACCTCCCGGCTCTCGCCGCACCTGCACTTCGGCACCCTCTCCCCCGTCGAACTCGTCCACCGGGCGCGGCGTGCGGGCGGCCCGGGCGCCGACGCCTTCGTACGGCAGCTGGCCTGGCGCGACTTCCACCGCCAGGTCCTGGCTGCGCGACCGGACGCGTCCGGCACCGACTACCGCACCCGGCACGACCACTGGCGGTCCCCGCGCGAGGCGCGGAGCGACATCGAGGCGTGGAAGCAGGGCCGGACGGGCTACCCCGTGGTCGACGCCGCGATGCGGCAGCTGCTCCACGAGGGCTGGATGCACAACCGGGGCCGGCTGCTGGTCGCGAGCTTCCTGACCAAGACCCTGTACGTCGACTGGCGCGTCGGCGCCCGCCACTTCCTCGACCTGCTGGTGGACGGCGACGTGGCCAACAACCAGCTGAACTGGCAGTGGACCGCCGGAACCGGCACCGACACCCGCCCGAACCGGGTCCTCAACCCCCTCGCGCAGGCCAGGCGGTTCGACCCCGACGGCGCGTACGTGCACCGCTGGGTGCCCGAGCTCGCCGGGCTGGACGCGCCCGCCGTGCACGAGCCGTGGAGGCTGCGCGGTGCGCGGCGGGCCGCCTACGACGCCTATCCGGACCCGGTCGTGGACCTCTCCGAGGGGCTCGCACGGTTCAAGCGGGCCCGCGGGCGCGCCTGACGCGCCCGCGCTGTCCGCACCCCGGGAGCGGCCGGGTCACCTCGGGGCCGGCGGCTGGGTGAGGCGGCCCTCGTGCCCGGCGGTGAGCACGGCCAGGGCCTCCGGCAGCCCGGTCGGGCGCACGAAGCCCTCCAGCGGGCACCCCGCCCAGCCGGGACCGCCGAGCACCACCAGGGGCCGGCGCCGTGCGCCCTTGAGCCCCCACTCCGCCGCCGCCATGTGCCGGGCCAGCGGCACGCTCGCCGTCCCGCGCGCCTGGGCCCACAGGACCAGGGCCGTCGGGCCCAAGCGCCGTACCGCCGCGACGAGCGCCTCGGCGGGGACCGACGCGCCGAACATGCGGGTGGGCACGCCCTGTTCGCACAGCCCGGCGTTGAGCGCCTCCAGCGGCAGGGTGTGCTCCTCGCCCGGGGCGCAGGCCAGCACGACCGGACCCGCGCCCGGGCCGGTGAACGGCGCGGGCGGCGGGGTGCGGCGCCGCAGCGCCGTGGAGACATGCCAGGACAGCAGGTGCTCGACCTCGACATAGCGGTCCTGGGACGAGGCCCATCGGCGGCCCACGGCGTGCAGGGTGGGCACCATGACCTCCTGCCAGGCGACGGTCAGCCCGTGCCGGGTGAGGGCGGACGCCAACTGCTCGTCCACGGCCGCGGAGTCCAGCCGTACGGCCGCCCGGGCCAGGCCCCGGCACTCCCGCCGGACGTCGCCGAGCGGGAGGGCGCCCGCGGCCCGCGAACGGGGACCCGGTACGGGCGGATCGTGGTCCGCCTCCTGCGGCGCGCCGTCCTGCGGCCGCTCCCGTGCGGCGCGCGCCGCCTCCGCGGGCGGCACGCCGGCCGAGGTGAGCCGGCACATCGCCTCCAGCATCGCCACGTCCCCCGGCGTCCAGCGGCGGTGCCGTCCCTCGGACCGGACGGCGGGCCCCAGACCGTAACGGCGGTCCCAGGAGCGCAGCGTGGTGGGTGAGACCCCGAGCCGGCGGGCGAGCGCACCGGTCGTCATCGACGGGTCCGTCTCCCTGCCGAGGGGGCCGGTCCCGTCGCCGTCGTGGACGCTGTCGGGAACGCTGTCGGATGCGCGCATACCACGACTGTACGACGCAGAATCGATGCGAGTTGTCCTCACGCACGGCGGGCGCGGACCATGGCAGCACACCGGGGCGTGTCGGCGCGCCTCGGTGCCACAGCACGGTCCGGCCGCCGCCGGCCGCGCGAGGTGAGGAGCCGTCGTGATGCCCGTTTCCGCTGGTCCCGCCGGTGCGGAGCGCCTCACCGACGAGGAGGTGGCCCTGGGCCTGAGGGCAGGTGACGAGGCCTGCCTCACCGAGGCCTACCGCCGGTGGTCGTCCCTGGTGCACACGCTGGCCTGGCGCGCCCTGGGGGACGCCAGGGAGGCCGAGGACGTCACCCAGCAGGTGTTCCTCGGGGTGTGGCGGGGCCGGGGCGGCTACCGGCCGGACCGCGGCACGCTTCCCGGGTGGATCGTCGGCATCGCCCGGCGCAAGAGCGCCGACGCCCTGTCGGCGCGGACACGCCGGGGTGAGCTGGTCGACTGCGTGGCATCGGCACTCGAAGCGGCCGAGCCGCCCGGCACGCGCCCCGAGGCGGTCCTGGACCGGGTGGTCGTACGCCGTGAGCTGACCCGGCTGCCCGCGCCGCAGAGGCGGGTGCTGTGCCTGGCGTTCTACGAGGATCTGACGCAGACCCAGATCGCGGCGCGCACCGGCTGGCCGCTCGGGACGGTCAAGAGCCACGCCCGCAGGGGGCTGCTCCGGCTGCGCCTCACCCTCGCGCAGGAGGTCTCCTGCTGAGGGCCGCCCGGGTGACACGGCGGCCCTCCACGAGGCCTTTCCCCGCCCGGTGAGGGAATGCGGTGGAGGGAGAGCGCCGCTTCGCCCGGGACCGGACGCGCACTCGGCGGACGCCGGCGGCGGCACGCACAGCGGCACGACGGCCACGCGCGGCGTGGCACGGAAGGAAGGACAGGCGTGGAAGGACACGCTTCGCTGCCTCGCAGGAGGCGGCCATGGCTTCGGCGGGTCGGCGCGCCGTCCGGTATCCGTACACCCAGGAGCGTCGCGCACGCGTTCGCCCAGGCCCGCCCCTCGGGACGGACCCTGTGGCAGGCGCTCCGGCGCACCCCGGTGGCCCTGTGGCGGGACGACGTCTCGGACTGGGCCGCCGCGCTGACGTACTACGCGATCCTCGCCCTGCTGCCCATGCTGGTGATGACCCTGTCGCTGATCGGCGCGATCAGCCCCCAGCTCATGGACGCGCTGATCGCGCAGGTCACGGCGTGGGCCCCCGCGGAGGCGGGCACCGCCCTGCACACCACGCTGCTCCGGCTGGCCGGTGAGCGGTCCGCGGCGGTCACGGTGGCCGTGGGCGGCGGCGCGAGCGCGCTGTGGTCGGCGTGCAGTTACCTCGCCGTCTTCCGCCGAGCCCTGCACGACCAGCACGACGTGGCCGACACCCGGCCCGCCCTGCGCAAGGCGCACCGCATCCTGCTCACGGCGGTGACCCTGCTGGCCCTGTGGTTCTGCAGCGCGCTGCTGCTGGTCCTCGGCGGCCCCTCGGCCCGGACGCTCGGCCGGTGGGCCGGCCTGGGCGGGGCGGGCTCGGCGGCGTGGGACCTGCTGCGCTGGCCCGCTCTGGTGACGCTGGTGGCGTTCCTGGTGCTCATCCTCTTCAGGACCGGGCCGCCCCAGGCGCGGGTGCTGCGCCACGCGGTGCCGGGCGGAGTGCTCGCCGCCGCGATGTGGCTGGCCGCCACCGTCTCCTTCACGGCCTACGCGTCCGGACTGGGCACCTACAGCAAGCTCTACGGATCCCTGGCGGGAGTGGTCGTCTTCCTCGTGTGGCTGTGGATGACCCATCTGTCCCTGCTGGCGGGTGCGCAGTTCACGGCCGAACTGGCGCGCGCGAGGCGCACGTCGGTCGCGCCCTCACCCGTCCGGACTACACATAAAGAAGAAATAAGAGCAGAATGACAGGTATGCGGACATCACCGCACACCGCACGAGAAGCGGTCGGACCTGCCCAGTCGAAGGAGACGAGTCATGGCTGACCTCTCGCACCCCAGAGGTGAGACCAGAGGCGACACGAGAGGTGACATAGCCAGTCACCCCGATGTCCACGAGATGCGGGCACGCTACGCCCGCATGCTCGGTACCCGTGACGTGGCGCTCGTGGACGGACCGGTGTTCCTGCTCGGTCTGTACTGCGCGGTGTCCCCGTGGATACTCCACTACACGGCGAGCCAGCCGGCGCTCGCGCGACACAACCTCATCATGGGGATCGCGATCGGCCTGCTGGCCCTCGGATTCACCATCATGCCGGAGCGGATGTACGGCCTGAGCTGGGCCATGTGCGCGCTGGGCGCGTGGATGATCATCTCCCCGTGGATCGTCGGCACCGGCCCGGACGCGGGAGTCGTGATCAACAACATCGTCATCGGCGCTCTCGCCGTGCTCCTGGGCGCGATGTGCGCGGGGGTGGCGATGAAGATGAACAGCCGCACGCGCACCTAGGACGCGCGCGGCGGCGGGCGGGGGCCGGTCCGCGGTCGCGGACCGGCCCCCGCCCTCGCGCGTCAGCTCACGTCGAGAGCCGTGTCGTCGAGGACGAACGACGTCTGGAGGGTGGATCCCTCGGTGCCGGTGAACTTGAGGGTGACGGTCTGCCCGGCGTAGCTCGCGAGGTTGAAGCTGTGCTGGGCGTAGCCGCTCGCGGCGTTCAGGTTCGAGTACGTCGCCAGGGTGCCCAGAACGGTCCCGGAACTGTTGAGGACCTGGACCTTCAGGGTGTCGTAGGCCTTGCTGGTGCTGGTCTCGTCCGTGTCGACGTGCAGATAGAAGCTCAGTGCGGCGTTGGTGCAGCCGGACGGCACGGTCACCGACTGGGACAGGGTGTCGGTGTGCGGGGAGCCGTAGCCGTCGAGCCAGGCGTAGGAGGAGCCCGTGCGGGGCGACTCGTCGGTGGAGTCGGTGATGACACCGCTGCCGGCGCTCCAGGCGCCGGACCCCGACTCGAAGCCGTTGTCGGCGAGAAGCTGGGCGGAGGAGCAGGTACCGGTGCCGCCGCCTCCCGTGCCGCCGCCCCCGGTCCCGCCGCCTCCCGTGCCGCCACTTCCGCTCGCTCCGGAGAGCCAGTCGGTGGCGTTGAGGGCGAGGGCGGCGTTGGTGGCGCCCGGGTCGTTCCAGCCGTCGTACAGGGTGTTCCCGGACTGGCCGGTGCCGTCGTCGATGGGCGAGCTGTCGCCCCAGAACGCGACACGGCCGCTGCCGAAGGTGCTGGTCAGGAAGAACGCGCCGGAGTTGCCCGAGGAGCCGGAGCGGTAGAGGAGCCCCTTGACCGCCGGGTTGTCGGAGGGCTTCAGCGTGGCGGTCGTGCCGTTCGCTATGAGGCTCTTGGTGACGGTGCCGAAGGCCCCGTGCAGCACCGGATCGCCGCTGTCGTTGATGGCGGCCGGGTAGCCGGAGGCGATGTTCAGCGAGTCGATCGAGAAGCCGAACGGGTCGCTGGAGTCGACGCTGTTGTCGGTCATCAGATCGTTGAGGATCTTGACCGCGTCGGAGCCGTCGTTGTCACGGTCCGAGCCGGTGTGATCGGAGATCATGAACAGGCCGCCGCCGTTCTTGACGAAGTTCATGATGGCCGTCTTCTCGGCCGTCGTGAACAGCTTGTTCGGCTCCGGCAGGACCAGCGTGTCGAAGTTCTTGAGGTCGGTGGAGGAGGAGCCTCCGTAGCCGAGGCTGGAGCCCGCGGGCAGCGTCTTGAGGCTGTAGCCCCCCGACTTCTGCAGCGCGACGCCCCAGGACGAGAGAGCGCCGGTCCAGTCCTTGTCGGAGGACGGGGAGGGGTTCTCTCCGAGGGGGTCGGGCTGGCTGGTGGAGACGATCCAGTCCGCGTTGCCGGCGGTCTCCGCGTGCGCGTTGTCGAACAGCACGCGATGTGTCGTGGTGGCGGCGTGCGCGGGCGTCGCGTCCGTGGCCGACTGGACCGCCGCGGCGGTCGTGAGCAGTCCGAGCAGGGCGAGGAGCGCGGTTGTTCGGGGGCGGGATCTCGTGGGGTTGAGCATCCGGCGGACCTCCGTGCGGGGTTGGGGAAGGAGCGATGCGGGTGCGGGAGTCTCGCGCGGGGCCGCTGGTGTGGTCTGCGCGCGTAGACATGCGATGCGTCAGGGCATGGTCCCTGCACGTTGGGGAATTTCGTGCGCCGACCGCCCGACGATCGGTTGAACCGTACATGGCAAGTTCGGGTCCGGACAGACGCATCCCCCGCGGCGGCGCGAGGATTGACCTCGCGTTGACCTGGGGTTGAGACGGAACAGACTGTCACCGCGCCGGGCGGGCATAGAGACTAGTGCAGTGGCCTTCACATGAAGGGGCGGAGATGGAGATCTCTAGCGTCATCAGCGCCATCGTCATCGGACTCGTCATCGGCATCCTGGGACGGCTCGTCATCCCGGGACGGCAGCACATCGGCATCGTGTGGACGATCGTCGTCGGCATCGTGGCGGCGTTCATCGGCTCGGCCATCGCCTCGGCACTCGGGGTGGCCGACACCAAGGGGATCGACTGGATCGAGTGGTTGATCCAGATCGGGCTGGCGGCGGTGGGCGTCGCTGCGCTGGACCGAGCACAGGCACGGAGGTAGGGGCGAGGGCCCCGCGCGGTTCCCCGCGCCCCCATCAGGGGCGCGGGGAACCGACGACCAGGACCGAACGCGCGCGAAGCGCGCCACGAAGGGGCGCGGGGAACCGCGCGACCAGCCATCGCCGGCCCGCGGCCGACCGACCACCCGGGCCCACCCACCCCGGCGGCCAGCCGTCAGCCCAGTTCCAGCGTCGTGACCCCGTACACCCGCCCCTCGGCGTAGGACCTGACCGGCCCCGTGTACATGCGTGCCGTCTCGAAGGACGGCGCGAGGCCATGCCGCTCGGCCAGAGCGACAGCCGCTCCGTTCGGCTCGGGGACGTCCAGGGACACCGTCCGCCCCACAGCCACCCCCGCCAGCGCGGCGAACAACGCGTCGGCGTCCTGCGCCGTGTCCGCGAACAGCGGTCCCATCCGCAGCCCGTCGCGGGCCGGGCGGATCACGCCGTAGCCGGTGAGCCGGTCGCCGGTGTCACGCCCGGCACGCACGAACACCCGGTGCCCGGGCGCGGTGAGCCAGTGCTCCAGGAAGCGCGGCCGCTCGGCGGGGCAGCACGCGCTGTCGTACGCCACGACCGCGTCGAAGTCCGCCTTGTCGGCGGCCCGCACCCCGTCCGCGATCAGGGTGTCGGGCGCGGTCCCGGCGAACCGCACGGTGCGGTGGGCGAGTTCGAATCCGGACCGGCGGTAGTTGTCCTGCTGGGCGACGACCCCGTCGAGACCGATGGTGCGGCCCCCGGCGTGCGCGAGCGCCGTCCGCCAGGTGGCCGAACCGAGGCCGCGACCGCGCAGGTCCGGGCGTACGAGGTAGCAGCCGAGGAAGGCGTAGTGGGCACCGTAGTTGACGAGGGAGATCGCCGAGACGGGTTCTCCGGCGATCCGGCCGATGAAGAAGCCCTCGGGGTCCTGGGCGAAGAAGGCCGGGCCGTCGGACAGCCCCGGATTCCAGCCCTCGTCCGCCGCCCAGCCGCTGATCACCGGCCAGTCGTCGAGGCCGGCCCGGGTGACGGCGAGGTCGTGGGGACCCGCAGAGGTCATCGTCGTGCTCCATTCCGTGGGGGGGGGTGAGCGAGCGCGATGGTCGGCCCGCGCCTGAGCATCCTTCCCCAACTCCGGTGCCCACACCATGCGATGATCAGCCGTTACGCCTCATCCAGGCCATGGCGCGCCGGGCTCCGTCTGCCGTTCGTCCGACGGAGCCCTGCTCGACGCGCGGGGAGCCGCGGTCGGCTCAGTGCGCCGATCCGGCCCGGAACCGGCGGTACAGCACGGCGCCGCCGAGCACGAGGACCGCGCTGCCCGCGAGCGCGGGCATCGTCGCGTCCGCGCCCGTGTGCGCGAGGGTCGCCGCGTCCCCGCTCTGGGCCTGGTCCCGGGTGCCCTGCTCAGGAGTGGACGCCACCGGCCCGGCGGCGGGCCGGGTGACGGTGCGGTGGGTGCTCGACGCGTTCGTGGAGGTGTTGCCGCTCGCCGGGTTGCCGATCCCCACCACGTCCACCGAGTTGCCGGAGACGTTCACCGGGACGTCGACGGGCAGCTTCACGTTGTTGCCGCTGAGCAGCCCCGGGGAGCCGGTCGCGTCGCCGCCCGCGAACGCCCCTCCCCCGTCCTCGGCCATGGCCACGGCCCGGTGGTGTCGCGGAAGGGCCATGTGCCGGGCACCGGCCAGCTGCCGGCCACCCGCCTCGTTCCGCGGCCCGACCACGCCGCCGCCCTGGTTCGCGCAGGCGTTGCCCGAGGCCCCGTTCAGCAGGCCCAGGACGTTCACCGTGTTACCGCACACGTTGACCGGTACGTGGACCGGGATCTGCACCGTGTTGCCCGAGACCACACCGGGGGACCCGGCCGCGGTGCCGTTCGCGGCGGAGTCCGCGTGTGCCGGCAGCGCCACGGACAGCGCCGCACCCGAGGCGGCGGCTGCGGCGATCAAACTGTTTCGGGTAACCCGATTCATCGGTTCCCTGCCTTCCAGACATCGTCTGCGAGCACTCGCCCGCACCCCGTAAAACGCGGGTGAGCCATCCGAGTTATGGCCTTTTCGTCTTTCACCCCATCGAGTGGCACCCGGTGCGACCTGCCGAGAGGCGCCCCGAGGCCCGCGCGCGACCGGCGCGACCACCCCGTCGCCGGCGGCGTGGCGCACGGGCGCGTCCCGTCCGCAGGCGCGTTCGGGCGGGCCCGCCTATCGTGATCGCAAGGCCGTCGCCGGATCCGCTGCCGGTGCGCCCCCGGAGGCACCATGCTGTCCACGCGCACCCGCCCCGTGTCCGTCACCGTGGCGGGCACGACCGCCGTGCTGGCCCTGCTGACAGCCGCTCTGCCCGCGACGGCCGAGACCGGCCGCGGCCCCGACCTGTCCCGCTTCTACCGCCAGAGGATCGCCTGGAGTTCCTGCCCGGACGAGGGCGCCCCCAAGGACCTCCAGTGCGGAAAGGTGACGGTGCCCCTGGACTACGCGAGGCCCGGCGGCGGGACGCTGGAACTGGCGATGGCGCGCTACCGGGCAACGGGCCGCTCCCGGGGCTCCGTGCTGCTGAACTTCGGCGGCCCGGGCGGTGCGGGTGTGCCGGAACTGGCCGCGGGCGGCAAGGACTTCATGGACCTGACGAACGGCTACGACGTGGTCACCTTCGATCCGCGCGGCGTCGGCCGGTCCTCCCCCGTCACCTGCGGTCAGGAGTCGGCGGGAAGCACCGACGCGACGGGCTCCCCCGCCGACGAGACCGACCCCAAGGCCGTCCTCGGGCAGGTACGCGCGTTGGCCGAGCAGTGCGCGCAGCACTCGGGTCCGGTCCTCGCGCACATAGGCACGGTCGACGCCGCCCGCGACCTGGACGTCATGCGCGAGGCCCTCGGCGACCGCAAGCTGAACTACCTCGGCTTCTCCTACGGCACCCGGCTGGGCGCGGTGTACGCGGCGCGGTTCCCGGGGAAGGTGGGCCGGGTGGTCCTCGACGGCGTGGACACCCTCACCGAACCACTGTCCACGCAAGGCATCGAGGGCGCGCAGGCGCAGCAGACCGCGCTGGACGACTTCCTCACCTGGTGCGTGCGGAACATGATCTGCCCCTTCGGACGGGACGCCCGCTCTGCCCGCGAGGAGGTCGTACGGCTCATCGACACCCTCGACCGCGATCCGGTGCCGACGACGGCGGGACCGGCGTTCTCGGGTCAGGACCTGGTCGGGGCGATCGGGCAGGCGCTGTTCAGCAAGCAGCTGTGGCCCCTGCTGGAGCAGGGGTTGTCCCAGCTGATGCAGCAGGGCGACCCCACGGGGATCATCGGGGCCTTCGGCTCGGGCATGTCCTTCCCCTTCGGTCACCTCCCCGGCGACGCCGGCCCCCGCGCCCGCAGCGCGCCCTCGGCGCCCCCGCGCGAGAACGGCGCCCTCGTGGCCCCCGAGGACGTTCCCCTCGACAACCTGCCCGCCGCGTTGATGGCGATCAACTGCGCGGACGACCCGGACCGCCCGGACGCCGCCCGGATCACCCGGGACCTCGGCCATCTGCGCGAGGCGTACACGCAGGCTTCCCCCGTCTTCGGGCGCTACCGGCTCACCGAGATGCTGATGTGCTACGGACGCCCCAAGGGCACCGACTTCATCCGGCGCAAGGTGAAGAACGTGCACACCCCGAGGATGCTGCTCGTCGGCACGCGGGGGGACCCCGCGACCCCGTACCGCTGGACCATGGACACCGCAGGGCGACTCGGCTCCTCGGCGGTGGTCCTCGACAACAGGGACGAGGGCCACACCGGGTACTCGTCCTCCAGGTGCGTCCACGACAAGGTCGACTCCTTCCTGCTGGACGGCTCGCTGCCCGCCAACGGCAGTTCGTGCGGTCCGGACGGGACGGACGGGCCGGACTGAGGCCGTGGCGGCGGCGCGGCGGGCACCGGAGGCACGCGGCCGTCAGGTGAGTGAGACGTCCGGCTTGTACAGGTCCAGCCACAGCGTCAGGTCGAGCGTGCGTTCGAGGCCGTGGCGGGCCGCCTGCGTGGCCTGCGGGGTGTCCCGGTAGGCGGCCTGGTGGACCTTCTCCCGGTCCAGCAGGTCGAACACCGGGTGGGAGGGGCGGGCCAGGATGTCCTTGACGTGGTCCTGGATGGCGACGGCGTACTGCGGGTCCTGCGTCGACGGATAGGGGCTCTTGACGCGGTCGTACACCGAGCGCGGGATCAGGTCGGCGCTCGCCTCCCTGAGCAGGCTCTTCTCCCTGCCGTCGAACGACTTCAGCGACCAGGGGGCGTTGTAGACGTACTCGACCAGCCGGTGGTCGCAGAACGGCACCCGCACCTCCAGCCCGACGGCCATGCTCGCCCGGTCCTTGCGGTCCAGGAGCACCCGCACGAACCGGGTCAGGTGCAGATGGCAGATCGTGCGCATCCGGAACTCGAAGTCGCTCTCCCCGTCGAGCCGGTGGACGCCCTTGACGGCATCGCGGTAGCTGTCGGCGATGTAGCCCTTCAGGTCCAGGGCCTCGCTCAGTGCCGGGCGCACGACATCGGCGTCGCTGCCGAAGGTGTCGTCCATGCGCACCAGCCAGGGAAACGTGTCGCCGCGTCGGGCGTCCTCGTCGAAGAACTGGAGGTAGCCGCCGAACACCTCGTCGGCCGACTCCCCGGACAGCGCCACCGTGGAGTGCTCGCGGATGGCGCGGAAGAGGAGGTAGAGCGAGACGTCCATCTCCCCGAAGCCCACCGGCAGGTCGCGTGCCCGGATCATCTTCGCCCGGACGTCGAGGTCGGCGAGGGCCGCGACGTCGAGGACGATGTCCTGGTGCTGGGTGCCGCACGCTCGGGCCACGTCGTGGACGAACGGGGCGTCGGGGGTGGCGCGCAGCTCGTCGGCGACGAAGTGCTCCTCGTGGCCGACGAAGTCCACGGCGAAGCTGCGCACCTTCTCACCGTGCTCGGCGAGTTGACGGGCGGCGAGGGCGGTCATCGCGGAGGAGTCCAGGCCGCCCGACAGGAGCGTGCAGCGGGGGACGTCGGCGACGAGTTGGCGGCGCACGATGTCGTCGAGGAGGGAGCGGACGGTG